>JBOHBD010000196.1:0-2779 GCA_050698195.1 Gaiellaceae bacterium | reverse complement strand
GTCGAGATCGGCCCTCTCTCCATCCACTTCTACGGGCTGACGCTGCTCGTTGCGATCGCTGCCGCAGTCGTCGTCACCGGAGTTCGCTGGACCCGCCGAGGCGGCGACTGGGACCTCATCTTCCGCTGCGCGGTCTGGGGCGTCGCCGCAGGAATCATCGGCGCCCGCCTCTACCACGTGATCACGAGCTGGGACGAGCTGCCAGACGAGTGGTGGGGGCCGTTCGCCATCTGGAAAGGCGGTCTCGGGGTCTGGGGCGGGATCGGTCTCGGCACGATCGTCGGGATGACCGTCGCCAAGCGCTCGGGCGCCAGCGTCGCCCGCCTGGCGGATTGCGTCGCTCCGGGCCTCCTCGTCGCGCAGGCGATCGGCCGCCTCGGCAACTGGTGGAACCAGGAGCTCTTCGGGAAGCCGACGGACCTCCCCTGGGCGCTCGAGATCGCGCCGGAGAACCGACCGATCGAGTACATCGACCGGGACACGTTCCACCCGACGTTCGCCTACGAGGCGCTCTGGTCCATCGGCGCGGCCGGCCTCCTCCTCCTCGTCGAGCGGGTCTTCCGGATCCGGCCGGGCGGCCTCTTCGCGCTCTACGTGGTCGTGTACAGCGTCGGCCGGCTCTGGATCGAGATGCTTCGCGTCGATCCGTCCCATGAGCTCGGCGGCGTTCGTCTCAACGTCTTCGTGGCGGGAGCCGCGATCGTCCTCGCGGGCGCGTTCTTCGTCTGGTGGCAGAAGACGTGGAGGCGCGGCTCGGCGGGGCCGCCTCCGAAGGTGGAGACGATGGCGATTCCGCGCGAGCGGTAGCGCGCGGGACCTCTCTCGGCGCCTGCGGTGTATCTCCGGCAGGCGATCAAGGAGGATTCCCATGCGTTACGTCATCGTGCTCTCGACGCTTGCGCTCGCCCTCGCCGCCGCTGCGACCGCAAGCGCCGGCGGCTGGGCCACGGTGGGTATGGCTCCGCTCCCGGACGGCATGGATTCCGGCCAGACGTGGAAGACGGAGATCACCGTGCTCCAGCACGGCCGGACGCCGCTCGACGGCCTTAGTCCTACGCTCACGATTCGCGACGAGGGCGGCGCGACGCACGACTTCGCGGCAACGCCGACCGGTGAGCCGGGCGTGTACGAGACAAGCGTCGTGTTCCCCGAGGCCGGCAGCTGGAGCGTCGCCGTCGACAGCGGGTTCGGAGGGTCGGGGCTGACGTACGGGCCGGTGTCGATCGGCGTGGATCCCGGCGGTGCCCCGGCGTCGTTCCCGACGGTCCCTGTCGGAGCCGCGATCCTGGCCGGACTCGCGCTCCTAGCCGCTGCCGCCTTCGGCGTTCGTCGCCAGCGGAGGCTCACGCCGGCGAGCTGAAGCGCCTCCATGCGGCGGAACCTCCACCGCCCGGCCGGTGTAGAACAGGGCGGTGGAGGGCCGGCCGCCGGATGACGCGGTGCTCGCGGAGCGCGCCAAGCGCGGTGACGAGCGCGCGTTCGAGGAGCTCGTGCGCATGTACCAGGCCATCGCTTTCCGGACCGCATACCTGCTGACGGGGTCGGCCTCGGACGCCGAGGACGCCGCCCAGACGGGTTTCGTCAAGGCGTGGGCGGCACTCCCTCGCTTTCGCCTCGGCGCGCCGTTCAAGCCGTGGCTCCTGCGCATCGTCGCGAACGAGGCGCACAACCGGCGCCGGTCCGCCGGCAGACGCGCGGCGCTCGTGCTTCGCGCGACCGCGGCCCTCACTCCCGGAGACGCGGCCCCGTCTCCGGAGGGGGCCGCGCTCGCGGGCGAGCGGCAGGAGGAGCTGCTCGCAGCCGTCGGCCGGCTCGGCGAGCGGGATCGCGACGTCCTGACCTGCCGGTACTTCCTCGAGCTCTCCGAGGAGGAGACGGCCACCGTCCTCCACGTCCGGCGCGGGACGGTCAAGTCGCGGACCGCACGGGCGCTCGACCGGCTGCGAGCGGAGGTGGGAACGTGAACGAGCTCGAGCGCTCGCTCACCGCGCTCGGCCGGGTGCTCGAGGTTCCGGAAGCTCCCGACCTCGCACCGGCCGTGCGTGCGAGGATCGAGGCGCAGGAGCCCGCGCGGCGGCGGGCGCTGCGCAGCCGGCGGTGGGTGCTCGTCGTCGCCCTCGCCATGCTCGCTGTGCTCGCGGCAACGCTCGCCGTCCCGAACGCGCGTTCGGCGCTCTTCCGCGTGCTCCAGATCGGGGGTGAGCGGATCGAGCTGGTCGACGAGCTGCCCGAGATCCCGGTCGCTGCCGAGGTCGAGGTCCTGCTCGGCGAGCCTGTGACGCTCGAGGAGGCTCGTCGCAGGAGCGGCGTCGGTCTCCGGGAGCTCGACGAGGCTCCGGACGGCGTCTACCTCGGTGGTCGCGGAACCGTCTGGTTCCGCTACGGCGAGCCGGAGAGCATCAGGCTGCTCGTCGCCCAGACCCCGCTTGCCTCGCTCGACGAGAACCTCCTCCTGAAGAAGCTCGCGGGCCCGGACACCCAGGTCGAGCAAGTCGACGTCGACGGGGCGACGGGCGTCTTCATCAGCGGCATGGCGCATCTCGTCTTCCTGTACGACGAGAACGGCTTGCTCGTCGAGGACGGCGCACGTCTCGCCCGTGACGTCCTCGTGTGGGAGCGCGGCGGCGTCGCGTATCGGCTCGAGGGCGACTTCTCACGGGAGGACGCTCTCGAGCTGGCCGCCGAGCTGCAGTGAATATCCGGTCTCGCGGCTAGCCTCCGCGCGTGCCCTCGACTCCGGTTCGCGAGCTCGAGCTCGACCTCGACGCGTTCGAGGGCC
>JBOHBD010000195.1:0-2931 GCA_050698195.1 Gaiellaceae bacterium | reverse complement strand
GTCTCCGGACAACCGGGTGCGGCCGGGATTCTCGTCGCCCGCGTGGTGCCGTTATGACGAGCCGACGATTTGCGAGAAGCGGATGACCGTCACGATGTCGTCCTCGGAGACCTCGCGGTTGTAGAGCTGCCCGAGGAAGCGCGCCAGCTCGTCCGCGCGCCGTAGCTCGGGGTTGTCGTGCTCGATCTCACGCGGCGATAGATCGCGGAGCTGCTTGACCTCGACCTTGTCGATGACGGCGTCGAAGACCTTCTCGCGCTGTCCGTAACGCGCCCCGCAGAGGACGGTGACGATCATCCCTTTCCGGTACTTCGGCGACTTGTCGCCAAGCCGGATGGTCGCCGTCTTCCGGCTCGAGCGGAGCTGGTCTGAGACGGCGGGGTTGTAGAAGTTGAGCGCGTATGTCGGCACGGCGGCCGGGCAACTATAGAGGGTCGTCTGCGAGCACTTCCAGCGCCCGCTCGGCCGTCTCCCGCTCGCCCTTGTAGGCGAGAAGTCGTGGCGCGTCCGCGAGCGGAAGCCAGCGCGCGTCGGCGACCTCGAGGTCCATTCCCTCGGGAAGCTCCCCGATCCTTCCCGCGGTCGCGTGGGCGAGGTAGAAGCTCACGACCTTGAACACGCGCTCGCCCTCCCACGTGTAGACGTAGCGGACGTCCCCGAGCTTCGACGCCATGCGCCCGCGGAGCCCGGTCTCCTCGAAGCCCTCCCGGAGAGCGGTGTCCGCCGGACGCTCGCCCGGCTCGACGAGGCCCTTGGGAAGCGTCCACGTGCCCTCCGGCTTCCCGCGCGGTCGCACCGCGGCGAGCCAGTGCGCGCCCCGCATCCGACGCACGAGGACCAGACCGGCGGAGAACTCGCGTCGGGTCACGACTTTGTGACAGCCGCGACTCGCACTCGCACCGGATCTGAGTCTGCCGGACTCAATTCGGCTTGGCGAGGCGCTGCCGAGGTGCTATCGTCCCTCTGGCACTCGTCTCTGATGAGTGCCAGACATGTCACAAACTCGGATTCAAGGAGGTCGTGCGAATGGATCTGCAGCCTCTGGGCGATCGACTCATCGTCGAGGTGCTCGACGAGGAGGAGACGACCGTCAGCGGCATCGTGCTGCCTGACACGGCGAAGGAGAAGCCGCAGCGCGGCAAGGTCCTCGCCGTCGGCCCCGGTCCTCGTGACGAGGACGGGGAGTTCATCAAGATGGACATCGAGGTCGGCGACGAGATCATCTTCTCGAAGTACGGCGGGACGGAGATCAAGGTCGGCTCCGACGATGTTCTCATCCTGCGCGAGTCGGACGTCCTCGCCAAGGTCGTCGGCGACCGCGTAGCGGTCTAGCGCTCACACGCACGCACGAGGAACGACAGGAGGAACGAAGAGAAATGGCTCACAAGGAGCTCAAGTTCAACGAGGACGCGCGCCGCTCGCTCGAGCGTGGCGTGAACGTCCTGGCCGACGCGGTCAAGGTCACGCTCGGCCCGAAGGGACGCTACGTCGTCCTGGACAAGAAGTTCGGCGCACCGACGATCACGAACGACGGCGTCACCATCGCTCGCGAGATCGAGGTCGAGGACCCGTTCGAGAACCAGGGCGCACAGCTCGTACGCGAGGTCGCCACGGCGACGAACGACGTCGCCGGAGACGGCACGACGACCGCGACGGTGCTCGCCCAGGCGATCGTCCGCGAGGGCCTCAAGAACGTCGCCGCCGGCGCGAACCCGATGGCGCTCAAGCGCGGCATCGAGAAGTCGGTGGAGGCGGTCGTCGAGAACCTCAAGGAGCAGTCGACCGAGGTCTCCGGCAAGGAGGACATCGCCCGGGTCGCGACCATCTCCTCGCGGGAGCGCGAGATCGGCGACGTGATCGCGGACGCCATCGAGAAGGTCGGCAAGGACGGTGTCGTGAACGTCGAGGAGGGTCAGACCTTCGGTCTCGACCTCGAGTTCACCGAGGGTATGCAGTTCGACAAGGGCTACCTGTCGCCGTACATGATCACCGATCCCGAGCGCATGGAGGCCGAACTCGAGGAGCCGTACGTCCTGATCGCCAACCAGAAGATCGGTGCGGTCAAGGATCTGCTCCCGGTGCTCGAGCAGGTCATCCAGGCGGGCCGGCCGCTGCTCATCGTGGCGGAGGACGTCGAGGGCGAGTCCCTCGCGACGATCGTCGTCAACAAGCTCCGCGGCACGTTCGCGGCCGTCGCCGTCAAGGCGCCCGGCTTCGGCGACCGCCGCAAGCGGATGCTCGAGGACATCGCCATTCTCACGGGCGGCGAGGTCATCACCGAGGAGATGGGCTTGAAGCTCGAGAACACGAAGATCTCGCAGCTCGGCAAGGCCCGCAAGATCGTCATCGACAAGGACACGACGACGATCATCGACGGCGCCGGTGAGTCCGACGCGATCAAGGGTCGCATCAAGCAGCTCAAGTCCGAGATCGAGAACACCGACTCCGACTTCGACCGCGAGAAGCTACAGGAGCGCCTCGCGAAGCTGTCGGGTGGCGTCGCGGTCGTCAAGGTCGGCGCTGCGACCGAGACCGAGATGAAGGAGAAGAAGCACCGCGTCGAGGACGCGCTGCAAGCCACCCGCGCGGCCCTCGAGGAGGGCATCGTGCCGGGCGGCGGCGTCGCGCTCTTGAACGCCGGCGACGTGGTCAAGGCCGGACTCGACCAGATTGAGGGCGACGAGAGGACGGGTGCGCAGATCATCCTCCGCGCGCTCGAGGAGCCGCTCCGCCAGCTCGCGTACAACGCGGGCCTCGAGGGCTCCGTCGTCATCGACAAGGTCCGGAGCGCAAAGAAGGGCCAGGGCCTGAACGTCGAGTCGGGCGAGATCGAGGATCTCGTCAAGGCCGGGATCATCGACCCGACCATGGTCACCCGCTCGGCGCTCCAGAACGCCGCGTCGATCGCGAAGAACATCCTCACGACCGAGG
>JBOHBD010000194.1:0-13432 GCA_050698195.1 Gaiellaceae bacterium | reverse complement strand
CACGTACCGCGAGCCGAGGACGAGATCTGCTTCGCCTGCCGCCGCGATCAGCCGCGGTACGTCGCTCGGGTCGTGGGAGAAGTCGCAGTCCATCTCGAGGACGAGGTCGGTGTCGCCGGCGAGGAGGTGGCGGAACCCTGCGATGTACGCCGGCCCGATTCCTTCCTTTCGCTCGCGGTGCAGCACGGAGACCCACGGCAGCTCTCCCGCGAGGCGGTCGGCGATCTCACCGGTTCCGTCCGGCGAGCCGTCGTCGATCACGAGGACGCCGTCCTGCGCCGTGTCGAGCACGCCGCCGAGTGCGCGCACCATCGACTCGAGGTTCTCCCGCTCGTCGTAGGTGGGAAGGCAGACGACGGCTCTCGGCACCCCCGTATCATCGCCAGATGGCCAAGACGCTGCCTCGAAACGCGGAGGTCGCCGAGCAGCTCGACCTGCTGGCGGACATCTCCGAGATCCTCGGGGAGGAGTCGTTCAAGGTCATCGCGTACCGGCGAGCGGCGACACGCATTCGTGAGACGCCCGGGCCCGTGGCGGAGCTGGCGCTCGCCGGCCGGGCGACGGACCTGCCGGGCATCGGGAAGACGATCGAGCAGAAGGTCCTCGAGATCGTCTCGGACGGCGAGATGCACGCGCTCGCACGGCGTCGAGAGCTGGTGCCGGTCGGCGTCGTCGACTTCCTCCGTCTCCCCGGGGTCGGGCCCAAGACCGCCGCGCGCATCTGGACCGAGCTCGGCGTCACGACCCTCGACGGGCTACAGACTGCCGCTCGAGAAGGACGCCTGCGCGACCTCTCCGGGCTCGGTGCGAGGAGCGAGGAGAAGATCCTCGCGGCGCTCGCTGCAGGGGTCGGGCGCAAGTCCCTCGCGGAGGATCGCGGTCTGCTCGGTGCTGCGCTGCCGGCGGTGCAAGCCCTCGTCGCCGAGCTTGCAGCGCATCCCGCGGCGATCGCCGTCTCCGAGGCGGGAAGCGTGCGGCGCAGGCGGGAGACGGTCCGCGACCTCGACCTGATCGCGACGTCCGCCGATCCGCGCGCGCTGATCGCGGCCTTCTGCGAGGCGCCCTGGGTGGCCGAGGTCGTCGCCCGCGGCGACACGAAGGCGACGGTCGGAGGCCACCAGGGGCTCCGCTTCGACCTGCGGGTGGTGCCGGCCGAGTGCTACGGCAACGTGCTCCAGCACTTCACCGGATCGAAGGACCACAATGTCGCGCTCCGCGAAGAGGCCCAGCGACGCGGGCTCTCGATCTCTGAGTACGGGGTCACGACCGTCGAGACCGGCGAGGTCGTCACGCACGCGAGCGAGGAGGAGCTCTACGCGTACCTCGGCTACGACTACATCCCGCCGGAGCTCCGGGAAGCGAGCGGAGAGCTCGCCGCCGCACGCGACGGAGAGCTGCCCGATCTCGTCCGGCTCTCCGACCTGCGCGGGGAGATGCACTGTCACTCGAGCTGGTCCACGGACGCCAAGGACTCGATCGAGGACATGGCGTCGACCGCGAAGGCGCGCGGCTACAGGTTCCTCTGTCTGACCGACCACTCGCACTACCTGCGCGGGGGGCGCCTGGAGGCCCAGTGGAAGGAGATCGAGGAGGTCAACGCACGCGTCGAGCCGTTCCGTGTGCTGCGCGGGATCGAGGCGAACATCCGCGCGGACGGGTCGCTGGACGTCGACGACGAGGTGCTCGCCGGGCTCGACTGGGTGGTCGCCTCCATCCATACGGCATTCGACCGGAGCCCCACCGAGCGCATCCTCGGCGCGATCGACAACCCGCACGTCGACTGCATCGGCCACCTCACCGGCCGGCGGATCCTCACGCGGCCCGGCGCCGAGGTGGACATCGAGCGGATCGTCGAGCGTGCCGCCGAGACCGGTACGGCGCTCGAGATCAACTCGCAGCCCGATCGGCTCGACATGCGCGACACGCATGCACGGCTCGCCGGGGAGGCAGGCGTGCGGATCCCGGTCACGACCGACGCCCACTCGACCGGCGCGCTGGCGCATGCAGAGCTCGGGATCGGCCTGGCGCGGCGCGCCTGGCTCACGGAGGCGCAGGTGCTGAACACGCGCACCTGGGCTCAGATCCAGAAGCTGCGCAGGTGAGCTTTCGGGAGGACGGCGCGGCGGCGGTCGACTGGGTCGCCTCCTACCTCGAAGGCGTTCGCGAGCTGCCGGTTCTCGCACGGGTGGAGCCGGGTGAGATCCGCGCCGCGCTTCCACCGGCACCTCCGGACGATCCCGAGCCGTTCTCGGCGGTGCTCCGCGACCTCGATGCCGTGCTCCTGCCGGGGCTCACCCACTGGCAGAGCCCGCGCTTCTTCGCGTACTTCGCGACGACCGGGTCCGAGCCCGGCGTCCTCGCCGAGCTCCTGATCGCAGGGCTGAACCAGGTCGGGATCCTCTGGCGGACGTCACCCGCCCTGCAGGAGCTCGAGGAGGTGACGCTCGGCTGGCTCGCACAGCTCCTCGGGCTTCCTCCGGGACTGCACGGGCACATCGAGGACACGGCGTCGACGAGCACGCTCGTCGCGCTTGCCGCCGCGCGTGCGGCGAGACCTGGCTCGCGAGTCGTCGTGTGCTCCGAGCACGCCCACTCGTCCGTGGACAAGGCGGCGAAGCTGCTCGAGCTCGAGCTGCGCAAGGTGCCGGTCGACGACGAGTTCCAGCTGCGGCCCGAGCTCCTCGACCTGGGCGGCGCCTGCGCGGTCGTCGCCACGATCGGGACCACGTCGTCCACATCCGTGGACCCGGTTCCGGTGATCGCGGACCGCTGCGAGGCGGGGGATGTCTGGCTCCACGTCGACGCGGCGTATGCCGGCGCCGCCGCGGTCTGCCCGGAGCTCCGTGAGCGTTTCGCCGGCTGGGAGCGGGCCGACTCGATCGTCGTGAACCCGCACAAGTGGCTCGGCGTGCCGATGGACTGCTCCGCGCTCTGGACACGGAGGCCCGAGACCTTCCGAGACGCGTTCAGCCTCGTACCGGAGTACCTGCGCGTCGCCGAGGAGGTCGCGAGCCTGAGCGAGCACACGCAGGTCCTCGGCCGCCGCTTCCGCGCGCTCAAGCTCTGGACGGTGCTTCGCTGCTACGGGCGGTCGGGCCTCCAGGAGCGGATCCGCGAGCACGTCCGCCTCGCCCGGCTCTTCGAAGAGTGGGTTCGCGCCGACCCGGAGTGGGACGTCGTGGCCCCACGCCCGCTCTCCGTGGTCTGCTTTCGGCGGCGGGGCTCGAACGAGGACAACGAGCGGCTGCTCGAGCGCGTGAACGCGAGCGGCGAGATCTTCATCTCGCACACCCGGCTCGCGGACCGCTACGTGCTGCGTCTCGCGGTCGGGAGCTTCCGCACGTCCGAGGACGACATACGCCTCGCGTGGGACGTTCTCCGGCGCGAAGCCGCCGCGCGCTAACGCGCGAGGTCGAGGATCTCGTTCGCGCCCGACACGGTGAGCCCGGGCGCCGTGCCTCCGCCGACGACGTAGATGCGGCCCTTGACCGCGACGACGCCGAGCCCGTGCCGCGGGGTCGGCAGGTTGGGCAGCCGCCGCCAGCGCGCCCTGGCGAGGTCGTAGCCGTACACGGAGCCGATCGTCCCGCCCGTCTCCTCGCTGCCGACCGAGACGATGAGCCCGCGGCTCACCGCGGCGCCCGTGCCTCCGCGCGGGTACGGCACCGGCGCGAGCTTGCTCCAGCTCTCGGTGGCCGGCGAGAACACCTCGAAGAGATCGAGGTTGGAGTCGAGGTCGCCGAGGCGTCCGGCGAGTGCGTACACGAGGCCGCCCGCGGAGGCCGCCGCGAGGTGCTCGCGCGGCGTGGGACCGGGGATGGTCGACCAGTCGCCGGTCTCGAGATCGAGGACGAGCGCGTCCTTCGCGAGGCCGGCGGCCCCGAGGCTGATCCCCCCTACGACGTACAGCTTCCCGCCCGCGATCGCCGCCGCGCCGGCGGCTCGTCCGTCGGGCATCCGCGCGAGGCGCGACCAGCGTGTGCCGTCGAATACGTAGGCCGTGCGGCGCGGAAGGCTGAGCCCGCTCGCGTAGCCGCCGACGACGTACAGCTTCCCGCCGGCGGACGCGGCCATCGCGTGGTTGACGACGACGGGCAGGTTGGGGAGCCGGCGCCACCGTCTTCGTCCGGGCAGGTACAGGTCGGCTCGCTTCGTCGTGGCTCCGTTCGCGGCGAAGCCGCCGATCACGGCGCTCCCCGCTGCCAGCGGGCCTGCGTCGAGCCGAGGGCGATGGACGCGGCGGCGAGGAGCGCGATCATCGCCACGGCGAACGGCAGTCGCCTCCCCGCACGCGCGTCCATGCCTCGTATACGTCGCGACCCGACCCCAGTCATCCCTTCGCCGCCGCGGCTGGGACGTAGAACTGCGTCGCGACGAATGTGCGTCCCGTGCCCGCTGGGCCGGCATTCGGCTCGCGGACGATCCGGCCGGCCGCGATCAGTCCGGCGGCCGGGATTGCTCTCAGCGCCCGTCGCTCTTCGCGCTCACGGGCACCCGCTCGGCCGAGGTCGACGTCCGAGACGTTGACGCGTCGGCTCGTGTTGAGGACGGCCGCGCCGATCCAGAAGCAGGGGACCGTGACGCACCGAATGCCGGTGTCGCTCAGGCGACGGAAGACGCCTCGAGGTCGGGCGAGCGAGCTCGACTCCGTCCAGACCTCGGACACGACGAGGACGTCGAGCTCCGGAAAGCCGGGCAAGCGGCCGCCGACGAGCCTCCCGCGAGCGACGGCGCGGCCCGCGACGATGAGCCGCTGCAGCCGACCACGATCCTTCTCGCGGACCGACAGACGGCTGAGATCGGCCTCCGCCGCATAGCAGGTAGTCCGAACCTCTCCGTCCCCGCAGCGCGTGCCGGGAGCGTTGACGAGCGTGACCCAGAGCCCGCCGCACGCAGGCGACGGGCACAGTCGCGCATCCGCTCGGGCGAGGAAGTAGGAGGAGACGCGCGGCGCCGGGTCGCCGGTCGCGACCGACGCTCCGACAGACACCAGCGCGGCGACGAGAAGCGGGAGGAAGCAGGCTCGGCTGACCACGTCCCTACGATACGCCGGTGCGCCTCGTCGCCATCGGCCTCGCGGCGGGGGTCTTCTCCGCGCTCTTCGGAGTCGGCGGAGGCATCGTGGCAGTACCGCTCCTCGTCGTTCTCGCTCACCTCCCGGAACGTGTCGCCACAGCTACGTCGCTGGGTGGGATCGGGATCACGGCTCTGGCCGGCGTCGTCGTCTTCGCGCTCCGCGGTGACGTCGAGGTCGGTCATGCAGCGCTCGTCGGTGTTCCGGCTGCCGCCGGCGCCCTCCTCGGAACGTCGCTCCAGCAGCGGCTCACCACGACGACGCTGACGTACGGGTTCGCAGCGCTGCTCACCGCCGTCGGTATCTGGCTCCTCTGGGTATGACGACGACGACGATCCTGCTCGCGCTCGTGCTGGGGCTGCTGGCCGGCACGCTCGCCGGGCTCTTCGGGGTCGGAGGCGGGATCCTGTTCGTGCCGATGCTCGTGGCGCTCGGTCTCGGTCAGATCGAGGCGCAGGCGACCTCGCTCCTCGCCATCCTCCCGACCGTCGCTGCGGGCGCGTGGAATCAGCGCCGCTACGGAAACCTGCGGATAGGAACCGCGGCGGTCGTCGGCGCCGGGTCGATCGCAGGAGTCCTGATCGGGGCGTGGATCGCGACGTCGCTCCCGGAGGCGACGCTCCGCCGGCTGTTCGCGGTGCTCCTCTTCGTCGTCGCGGCGCAGCTCGCGCTGCGCGCGCGCCGTCGGCAGCCGCGATACCCTGAATCGCCGTGATTCGTGTCCTCGTCGCGCTCGCCGGCGCGGTCCTGGCCCTCTCGACAGCGCTGGCGGTGGCCGCGCCGCCTCCGCGGAGCGCCTCGACGGGCTCGAGTGCGGCCCTCGTTCGCATCAGCGTCCCCGGGCAGGAGACGGTCTCCCTCGGCGAGCTCAGCTGGCCCACCAACACGAGCGCAGACGTCCAGTCGTTCCTGTACCCGGACGACGGGACGATCGTGCGACTCGGGCGCTCCCGAGCAGTCGTCTCTGCGCAGCCGGGAGAGGCGGCGGCGGCGCAGTCGTTCGCCGAGGTCATCGTGCTGTCGCTGTTCGACGGCGAGGTCACTGCGGCGCGGGTGACGGCGTCGACCAGTGCCGGGGCGAGCCAGCGTGCCGCCGGTGCCACGGTCTCGGAGTCGACCGTCCAGGGCCTACGGGTGCTCGGGCAGAGCGTGGCGACCTCGCCCGGCGCGACAGCGTCTCTGAGCGACTGGGGGACGCTGACCGTCCTCTCGCTGGACAGCGGCAGCCGCCGCGAGGGCCCTCCCGGCGCGCAGGGGACGGTGACGGCGCTTCGGGTGCGTCTCACGGCCGCGCACGGCGGGCTCCCCGCAGGCAGTGAGATCGTCGTCGGGAGCTCGCAGGCGATCGTGGTCGCGGAGGTCCCGGCGACACCGCGTGCCCCCGGCCGGGGCCGACCGCCTGCGCCCTCCGAGCCGTCGCGTCCGACCGCGCCCGAGCCGGATACCGCGGGAGCGGTCCCGGGTGGCCCCGTTCTCGTAGCCCCGGAGGTGAGCGCGCGGCTCTCCGCGGGCGGCTACGTGTTTCCGATCTTCGGAGCCGCCTCCTTCGGCGACAGCTTCGGTGGACCCAGGCCCGGCATCCCGGGAGGCTGGCACCACGGCGAGGACATCTTCGCCGCTCACGGAACGCCGGTTCTCGCGGTCGCCGACGGCACGATCCACACCGTCGGCTTCATCAAGCTCGGCGGCTACCGCCTCTGGCTCCGCGACGTGTTCGGCAACGAGTTCTACTACGCACACCTCTCCGCCTACTCGCCTCTCGCGATCGAGGGGAACTCGGTCGAGGCAGGCGACGTGATCGGCTTCGTCGGTGACACCGGCGACGCGTTCGGGGGATCGCCCCATCTCCACTTCGAGATCCACCCGGCCGCGATGATCGGGCTCGGGTACGACGGGGTCGTCGCTCCCTACGCGATCCTCGTCGCCTGGCGCCGCGCCGACGACATCTCGTTCGCGGCCGGGCGGATCTACGTGCCGGCGTCCGCGGGCGCGTCGAGCCTTCCGCCTCCCGGAGCGCTGCTTCTGGAGGCGGACGACATCGCGGCGACGAGCGGGCTCGTGCCGGGCGCCCTCGAGCGCGCCTTGTCGCGCTAGGACTCGTCCGTCGGTTCGCTGCCGTTACCGGGAGCTGCGTCCGCGGTCTCGGCGCCGATCGTTTCGCCGAACTCCTCGAACCCGTCGCCGTTCCCGCCGGCGATGCGATCCATGATCCACTCGCGCGTCGCCTGGCCGGTCCACGGGTTGTAGAGCATGCCGAGCGTGACGCCGGTGAGCAGGATCACCCGGTTCCGGGTCTTGTGGCCCTTCTTCTCGCCCTTGAGCCGGTCGGTCGCGCCGGAGATGTCGGCGACGAGCGTCTGAAGCTCCTTCTGGAAGTCCTTGTCGGAGACCTTCTCCGCCTTCCCCTTCACGCCCTCGCCCTTGGAGAGCTCTCCGTAGAGGCTGCGGGCCGCGACGAACGCGGCGAGCAGGTCGTCGCGCAGATCGGGGTCCTCCATCGCGCGCTTCACGTACGGGCGCAGCGCCTCGACGGCGATTGTCGGCTTGTCCTTCGTCTTTGCCATGCGATGTACCTGCCTTTCGTCGACTCGGCCTGAAGTATGTCGGCTAGGGTGCCCCCGGTGCGCGGGGCTCTCTACCTTCTTCTCCACCCCAAGCGGCTTCTAATCCTCGTTGCAGGTCTTTTCGCCGCCGCGCTCTACGTCTGGATCGCCGCGGTGCGCGCAGTTCCGGGCGTCCGGCTGCGAAAGGCGGCCCTCCGAGAGCGGTGGCGGACGCGTGAGCGCGTCCGGAGGGGCGAGCGGTCGAACGGCTGACCCGCTTCGTCCTCCGGCACCGCTGGCCCGTGCTGGCGGCCTGGTTCGCCGTGTTCCTCGTCTGCGGCTTCGCGTCCTCGCTCCTGTCGGATCTGCTGACGAACCGCTTCGTCCTCCCGGGCACGGACACGCACCGGGCGGAAGCGATCCTCGAGGACCACTTCGGGCAGCGCACGACCGGCTCGTTCACGGTGGTCGTCGAGGGCGACGCGAACGCGCGAGCTCTCGCCCCGCAGGTGCGGGTGGCGGCAGAGAGGGCGGCCGCCGAGCTGCCCACCGGAAGGCTCGCCTCCGTCACGCGGCTCACAGAGGACGTCGTCGCGGCGCAGATCGTCTCCAACCTCGAGCCTGCGGACTCGAAGGGACGAACCGACGACCTTCGCGAGGCGGCCGGAACGATTCCCGGAGCCCGGACGTACGTCACCGGCCAGGCGGCGATCGAGCACGATCTCGACCCGGTCTTCGCGGAGGACCTGCTCCGCGGCGAGCTCATCGCGGTCCCGATCGCGCTGCTGATCCTGGTCTTCACATTCGGAACGCTCGCGTTCCTCGTACCGCTCCTGTTCGCGGTCGTGACGATCCCGACCACGCTCGGGATCATCTGGGTCTTCGCCAACTTCATGGAGCTCAGCACGTATCTCCAGAATCTGGTGACGCTGATCGGCCTCGGGATCGCGATCGACTACTCGCTCCTCGTCGTTCATCGCTTCCGAGAGGAGCTGCGCGCCGGCGCAGCGCGCGACGACGCGATCGTGACGACGATGGCGACAGCAGGCCGCGCGGTCGTGTTCAGCGGAACGGCGGTGGCGATCGGTCTCGCCATCCTCGTCTTCATGCCACTTCCGTTCATGCGCGGCTTCGGCGTCGGCGGCATGCTCATCCCGGCCGTGTCGGTGCTCGCCGGAGTAACGCTCCTGCCGGCGGTTCTCTCGCTCGTCGGTCAGCGGCTGGACAGGGTGCCCCTCATGCCGCGGACCTGGCTCGACCAGCGAGCCGACCACGAACGCGGCTTCTGGGCACGCCTCGCGCGCGCGATCATGCGGTACCCGAAGCCGATCGCCGCGGCCACGGCTGGGCTGCTCGTGTTGCTCGCGCTCCCGGTGCTCGCCCTGCAGCTCGGGCCCGGCTCCAACGAGACGCTGCCGAGGGATCTGGAGGCGGTTCGGGGGTACGACGTGCTCGCGAATGCCGTCGGTGCAGGCGCGATTGCTCCGACGAGCGTCGTCGTGGATACGGGGACCGCGGGCGAGGCTCGCGATCCGGCGATCCGCGCCTCGCTCGCCGAGCTCGAGCGGCGGCTCGTCGCCGACCCGGAGGTAGCAGCCGTCGTGTTCGACGACACGGCGCAGCACGTCGAGGCGACCGGCCGTTACGTGAACGTCGAGGTCGTCGGAACACGGGACTACGGAAAGCCGGAGAGCCTCGACTTCGTCGATCGGCTGCGCGGCGACATCATCCCCGGCGCGGGCTTCCCCGAGACCGCGACGGTGTACGCAGGCGGAGGGCCGCCCGGCGGCAGGGACTTCCTCGACCTCACGTACAGGTGGTTCCCCTGGCTCGTCGTCGTCGTGCTGGTCGCGACGTTCTTCCTGCTCATGCGCGCGTTCCGCTCGGTCGTTCTGCCGCTGAAGGCGATCGTGCTGAACCTTCTCTCGATCGCGGCCACGTACGGTCTGCTCGTCGCCGTCTTCAGGTGGGGCGCCGGGGAGTGGGTGGGGCTGACCGCGTACGACCAGATCGAGGGCTGGATACCGGTCTTCCTGTTCGCGATGCTCTTCGGCCTGTCGATGGACTACGAGGTCTTCCTCGTCTCCCGGATGCGCGAGGAGTGGGACCACGGCGCGACGAACGAGGAGGCGGTCGTCCTGGGGCTGACGAAGACAGGGAGGCTCGTCACGGCGGCGGGGCTGATCATGTTCGCCGCGTTCAGCGGCTTCCTCGCGGGATCTCTGGTCACGCTGCAGCAGTTCGGATTCGGGCTCGCTGCCGCGATCCTGATCGACGTCACGATCGTCCGCGCGCTGCTCGTGCCGAGCGCGATGAAGCTGTTCGGCAGGTGGAACTGGTGGATGCCGGAAAGGCTCGCGCGCGTCGTCCGCGTCGAGCCGTCGCCGCTCGACAAGCACCGCGCCCGGCCGGCGCCTCATGCGAGCGGCGGCTAGAAATTAGCCCCGCGTTAGTCTCTCCGCGTGCAGCCGAAGGGCCTGATCTGCGCCGGCGGCGAGGCGACGCGCCTCGGCGAGCTGACGCGTGTCGCGAACAAGCACCTCTTGCCGGTCGGGAGCTGGCCGATGATCTACTACCCGCTCCAGCTGCTTCAGCTCGCGGGCGTCCGGGACGTCCTCCTGGTCACGGGCAAGGGCCACGCGGGGCAGATGATCGATCTGCTCGGCGACGGGCATCTCGCGCCCCGCGGGGGCGGCGATCCGATCCTCGAGCTCGATCTCACCTACAAGGTGCAGACCGAGCCCGGGGGAATCGCTCAGGTGGTGGGCATGGCACGCGACTTCGCGGGCGGCTCGCCGCTCGTCGTCGTGCTCGCGGACAACATCTTCGAGTACGCCCAGTCGCACGCCGTGCGCGAGTGGGCCGAGGACGGGAGCCGCGCGCAGATCTTCGTCAAGGAGGTCGACGACCCCGAGAGCTTCGGCGTCGTCGTGTACGGCGAGGAGGGCGGCGTGACGGACATCGTGGAGAAAGCCGGCGTGGTCGACACGCGGTACGACTCGCCGCCGTCGTCGCATGCCGTCGTCGGTCTCTACTGCTACCCGCCGGACGTCTTCGACGTCATCGCCAGGCTCGAGCCCTCGCGCCGCGGTGAGCTCGAGATCACCGACGTCAATCGCCACTACGCGACCGAGGGCAGGCTCGACGCGCGCGAGGTCGAGGGCTGGTGGGAGGACGCGGGCAAGCACTGGCGGCACCTGGCCGACATCGGCCACCGGATCGACGAGACCGGGGCGAACAAGGGAGGTTGACGGTGAGCCCCGCGAATGCAACGAGATGATCGAGGGAGTGCTGCGCATTCCGCTCGTTCGCCGGGAGGACGAGCGAGGCTGGTTCTGCGAGCTGCGTCGGGACAGCGAGCTTCCCGCGCCGATGACCCAGACCAACGTGTCCTTCTCGCGCTCCGGCGTCGTCCGCGGCCTCCACTACCACGAGCGCGGGCAGAGCGATCTCTTCGCGTGCCTGCAGGGGACGGCCCGGGTCGTCGTTCTCGACCGCGAGAGCGGCGAGGCGTACACGGAGGACATCGGCGAGGACAACCCTGTGGCTCTCTACATCCCTGGACACCACGGGCACGGGTTCGAGGCGCTCACGGACATCCTCTTCTGCTACCACGTGACGGCCGAATACGACTCGTCCGACCCCGACGAGCACACGATTCCCTGGAACGACCCGCGCGTCGCGCACCTATGGAGCACGAGCACACCGATCCTGTCCGCGCGGGACGCCGCCGTCGAGTCCTGATCACCGGTGCCGGCGGCCAGCTCGGCCGCGCGCTCCGGGAGGTCTTCGCCGGGGACGACGTCGTCGCGCTGAGCCACGACGACTGGGACGTTGCCCTTCCACCAAGTGACAACTTGTTACAAAGTGGCTTCGACCTCGTCCTGCACGCGGCGGCGTGGACGGACGTCGACGGCGCAGAGGCCGGTCCGCAGGGCGCGGCCGCCGTGAACGTCGGCGGCACGGCGAACGCGGTGGGGCTCGGGGCGCCCACGGTGGTCTTCTCCACGGACTACGTCTTCGATGGACGCAAGCGCGAGCCGTACGTCGAGTCGGACGGACCGAATCCGCTCTCGGCGTACGGACGGTCGAAGCTCCACGCCGAGGCCGCCGCAGGCGCCGATGCGTGGGTCGTCCGCACGTCCTGGCTCTTCGGAGCGACGGGGCAGAACTTCCTACGGACGATGCTCCGGCTCGGCGCCGAGCAGGAGGAGGTCGCGGTGGTCGACGACCAGCGTGGCTGCCCGACCTACGTCGCGCACCTCGCGACCGCAGTTCGCGACCTCGTCGACGGCGATGCGGAGCGCGGGATCTGGCATCTCGCGGCGGACGGAGATTGCACGTGGGCCGATTTCGCCGAGGCGGTCTTCGCGGAGGCGGGGCTCGAGTGCCGCGTGCGACGGATCCGGTCCGCGGAGCTCGGCCGGCCTGCGACTCGCCCCGCCTGCGCGATCCTGCGCAGCGAACGCGTGGGCGCTCCACGCCTGCCGCACTGGCGTGAAGGCCTTCGCGAGTGCCTCGCCCAACTCGAAGCAGCGGGGCTCGCGACGTAACGCTCCGTTGCGTGGCAGGGGTAGCCTTCGCGCGATGCGACTCCTCGTCACCGGCGGCGCCGGGTTCATCGGCTCGAACTTCGTGCACTACTGGCTGGGCCGCTATCCGGACGACCACGTCGTCGTCTACGACCTGCTGACGTACGCGGGCAACCGCCCAAACCTCGCGGCGGTCGAGGATCGAATCGTCTTCGTGCAGGGCGACATCTGCGACGCAGAGCTCGCCGAGAGGACGCTCCGCGAGGAGCGGATCGACGTCGTCGTCAACTTCGCGGCGGAGTCGCACAACAGCCTCGCCGTGGTCGATCCGACCCGCTTCTTCCGCACGAACGTGCTCGGGACGCAGACGCTGCTCGATGCGTGTCGAGCTGCCGGAGTCGAGAGGTTCCACCACGTCTCGACCTGCGAGGTCTACGGCGACCTCCCGCTCGACTCGGGCGACGTGTTCACGGAGGAGTCTCCGTACCGACCTCGCACCCCCTACAACGCCTCGAAGGCCGGCGCCGACCACGCGGTGCGCGCGTACCACGAGACGTACGGGCTGCCGGTGACGATCACGAACTGCTCGAACAACTACGGGGCGTACCAGTTTCCCGAGAAGGTGCTGCCGCTCTTCGTCACGAACGCGCTCGACGACCTGCCGCTCCCGATGTACGCCTCGACGCAGCACAAGCGGGAGTGGCTGCACGTCCTCGACCACTGCGCGGCGATCGACCTCGTACTCCGCGAAGGTAGGGCCGGCGAGACGTACAACGTCGGCTCGGGGCTCGAGGCCACGATCGAGGAGATCGCCGACCTCGTCCTCGGGCTGACCGGGAAGCCCGCGGAGCTGAAGACGATCGTCCCCGACCGACCGGGTCACGACCGCCGCTACCTCCTCGACGCGACGAAGATCCGCGAGGAGCTCGGGTGGGAGCCGACCCATGCGTGGCGCGACGGCCTGGCCGAGACCGTCGCCTGGTACGCCGAGAACCGCGGCTGGTGGGAGCCGCTGAAGGCGCGCGCTCCGGTCGAAGAGACCGCCTGGCGCTGAGCCGTGGTCTCAAGGTCGGCGCCGGCAGGCCGACAACACAGTCGGTTAACCATATGTCGCTAGCCTGGTCCACCGCCGTGCGTCATCTGCTCATTCCTGCGGTCCTCGTCGCGCTCTTCGCTGCGGCGGCTCGAGCGCAGCCGGACGAGCCCGCTCCGACGCCGGGAGAGGCGCTTTTCGTGATGTCCGGCAAGGGATGGGGACACGGCGTCGGCATGAGCCAGTACGG
>JBOHBD010000193.1:0-4005 GCA_050698195.1 Gaiellaceae bacterium | reverse complement strand
ACCCCGAAGCAGTCCACGGCAGCCGTGCGTTCGGCAGTGACCACTACCATTGGTCAGGCGCGGCGATGCGAGAGATGACCCTCTACGGCGTGAGCTTCGAGCCCATCGGCAAGCAGCCGATCGTGCTCCTGAAGACGGCCGACGACGACAAGTTCCTTCCGATCTGGATCGGCCACCCGGAGGCTGCGGCGATCCTGATGAAGCTCCAGGGGGCGACACCGCCCCGGCCGATGACCCATGACCTCCTCAGCGACGTCGTCTCGGAGCTCCAGGGCGAGATCACGAGGGTGACCGTGACCGAGCTCCGGGAGAACACGTTCTACGCACGCATCACGATCATCCAGAACGGGCAGGAGGTCGAGATCGACTCGCGCCCGTCGGATGCGATCGCGCTCGCCGTCCGCTGCGACGCGCAGATCTTCGCCACCGACGACGTCATCGAGGAGTCGGGTATCGACTTCCAGGCGGAGGACGACGAGCAGCCGGGTCTCGTCACGGCATCGAGCCTCGCCGACCTCGATCCGGCGGAGTTCCGGAAGTTCCTCGAGACGGTGACCGTCGAGGAGTTCGCGTCGAGCCTCGAGGAGCTCGAGGACGAGGAGCCCGACGACGAGGACGAGGAGGAGGAGGAGGAGGAGGACGAGCCCGCGTAGCTGCCGCTACGCGACGGCGACGGAGACGACGAGCGCCGTCCCGTTGAAGATCGAGTGGACGAGCATCGACGGGTAGACGCTGTCCGTCCGCGCTCGCAGCCAGCCCACGACGACGCCGAAGCCCGTCAGGACCGGAAGCGCGATCAGCAATCCGTGCGCAGCTCCGAACAGGACGCCCGTGATCAGGATCGCCGCCCAGGTGCCCAGCGGCGCGAGTAGCGTGAAGCCGATCCCGCGGTAGGTGAGCTCCTCCACCGCGGGCGCGACGAACGTCACGACCACGAAGAACGCGGTGAACGCTCCCGCGCGGCTCGAATCCCAGGCGTCCGGGACGAGACCCTGCTCCTCGTTGGCATCGAGGAACGGTGACAGGGCGGCGCTGATCGTCCAGATGGCGATCAAGGCAACGAGGGCACGTCCGATGGCGCCTCTCCAGGACGGGGGCGGACGGAGGGCGAAGACCTCCCCCCGCGGCAGCCGTCGGGCGATCAGGAGGAGAAGGCCGAGCATGATCCCGTACTGGATGAGGGCCGCCACCGACGACGAGTAGCGATAGGCGAGGTCGTCCGGAGTCTCGGTCCCGCTGAGCCGCGACGCGTACGCGAGCGCCGTCAGGGCGAGGACGAAGATCAGCCAGCCGACGAGGCGTCCGGGCAGGAGCCGGTGTGAGAGGTCCGCTGCCATGTCCGGGATTCCATCACGCGATGTCACCGACGCCGCTGAGGAGCCGGCGTGCGACCGTCGAATGTCGAGGGATGGCGGCTAGCATCAGCGCATGAGCCGGTCTCGCGGCAGGCGTACGTCGCTCGACCCGGAGACGCTCCTCCCGCGGGGTCGCCATCAGCGGGCGGCGCGGCGGAAGCGGAGAAGCCGCGGCGCGGTCGTCGGTCTCGCCGTGGCCGCCGCCATCGCGGCGGCCGCCGGTATCGGTGGCGGTGCCGCTGTCTTTGCGTACGGCTCGTCCTGCGATCTCGATTCGCTCCGGGAGATCAGGATCGGGGAGAACACCTTCGTCTACGCGGCCGACGGCTCGCTGCTCGGAGCGATCCCGGCCGAGCGAAACCGCGAGGCGGTGCGGGCGAGCGAGATGTCCCCGTGGATACGTAAGGCGACGATCGCGGTCGAGGACCGCAGGTTCTTCGAGCACGGCGGCGTCGACATCGAAGGGATCGCGAGAGCCGCCGTGACGGACCTCAGGGCGGGCGAGATCGTCGAAGGTGGGTCGACGATCACGCAACAGCTCGTCCGGAACCTCTACATCTCGCAGGAACGGACGGTTCAGCGCAAGTTGAAGGAGGCCTGCCTCGCCACGAAGCTCGACCGCGCCTGGACGAAGCACAGGATCCTGACGACGTACCTCAACCAGGTGTACTACGGGAACCAGGCCTACGGCATCGAGGCTGCGTCGCAGACGTACTTCTCGAAGCCTGCAGGCGAGCTCACGCTCGCCGAGTCCGCGCTCCTCGCGGGGCTGACGCAGGCGCCGTCGCTCTACGATCCGTTCACGACGCCCGCCCGTGCACGCGCTCGCAGAGCGGAGGTCCTTCGCGCGATGCTCGAGACCGGCGTGATCACGAGGAAGCGTCACGCCAAGGCTGCCAAGTCCGACCTCGGCCTCCGCCCGGGCAGGCTCTACCGCGAGATCCGCGAGCCGTACTTCTTCGGCTACGTCCGCGACCGCCTGATCGAGGTGTACGGAGCGGGAACTGTTCGCTCCGGCGGTCTACGGGTCTACACGACGATCAAGCCGCGGTATCAGCGGCTCGCCGAAGACGCGATCCGAGACACGCTGACGGAGCCGACCGACCCGGCCGCGGCTCTCATCTCGATCAGCCCGCGCACCGGCGCGATCAGGGCGATGGCCGCGGTCATCCCGAACAGGCCCAAGAACGAGTTCAACCTCCTCTCCCAGGCGCGGCGGCAGCCCGGCTCGACGTTCAAGACCTTCGTCCTCGCGGCCGCGGTCGAGATGGGCGTCAACCCCGACTCGACGTACTACGTCTCGGCGCCCTTCACCTACAAGGTGCATCCGGCCGGCAACTGCGACGACGGAACCTGGTGGTGCGTTCACACGTACGCGAACGACTACTACGGATGGAGCTCGATTCGCAGCGCCACGATCCGTTCCGACAACTCGGTCTACGCGCAGCTCACGCTCGACGTCGGCGCCGAGCGCGTCGCCGAGACGGCCCGTCGGATGGGCGTTCGCTCCCAGCTCGACGTCAGGGGCGCGTACGTGCCCTCGATCGGGCTCGGTTCGGTCGCCGTCTCCCCGCTCGACCTCGCCTCGGGCTACGCGACGCTCGCTGCGGGCGGTATGTACGCGGAGCCCATGGCCATCAGACGTGTCGTTCTCGCCAACGGCCGGGAGGACAGGGACGCGGGATGGGGGCGTCCCAAGCGGCGCCGTGCGATCTCCGAGGGAGCCGCGGGGATCGTGACCCGGATCCTGGAGCAGAACATGCAGTCGGGGACGGGGACACGGGCTGCCTTCGGTCGCCCGGCGGCGGGGAAGACGGGGACGAACGAGGAGCACAAGGACGCATGGTTCGCCGGGTACACGCCCGACCTCGCGACGACGGTCTGGATCGGCTATACGCGGGGAGAGATCCCGATGGAGAACGTCCACGGGATCGCGGTGAGCGGCGGGAGCTTCCCGGCCGAGATCTGGCGCCTCTTCATGGAGCCGGCGCTCGAGGGCACCGAGCCGACGGCGTTTGCCGAGCCCGCCGTCTGGCCCGAGTGGACGCCGTTCACCCGCGGTCGCTACGCGCTGACGTACGACCCGTACTACAACCCGGAGACCGAGGAGACGGAGACGACGAAGAAGAAGCCGGCGGAGCCGACGATCTCACCGGGCCGCGGTCTCCCCTAGCGGGCGGCGGAGATGCCGGACCTGCTCACTCTCGACGAGGCGATCGCCCGCATTCTCGAGCGGGCACAACCGCTCTCCTCCGAAGTCGTCCCGCTCGATCAGGCCGCCGGAAGGGTGGTTGCAGAACCTGCCTCGGCCAGCGTCGATCTCCCCCCGTTCGCGAGCTCGGCGATGGACGGCTTCGCGGTCCGCTCGGAAGACACACCGGGGACGCTTCCGGTCGCGGCGAGGATCGCAGCCGGGAGCCCGTCTCCCACGGCTCTCGAGCCGGGTACCGCCGCGGCGATCGCGACGGGCGCGGCGGTTCCGGAAGGAGCAGATGCGATCGTGCCCGTCGAGCAGAGTGCGGAGGAGAACGGACGGGTCGCGCTCGCAGAGGCCGCGCGTCCCGGAGCGCACATACGGCCTCGCGGCGGGGACGTGCAGGAGGGAGCTCCCGTGGTCGTCGCGGGGACGCGGCTCGGGCCGGCTCAGATC
>JBOHBD010000192.1:0-2703 GCA_050698195.1 Gaiellaceae bacterium | reverse complement strand
GCTCCTGGAGGAGCGAGGGGAGGGAGATCTCGAGTCGGTCGCGCGCGAGGCGCACACGAAGCTCGTCCGCCGCCATCCCCACGTCTTCGGGGACGCGGACGCTCACACGGCCGGCCGCGTGCGCGAGCGGTGGGAGGCGATCAAGACCGCCGAGGAAGGGAGAGAGGGGATCTTTCACTCGGTCGCCGCCTCGCTGCCCGCGCTCAAGCAGGCGTCCAAGGTGCAGCACCGGGCGGCCGCGGCCGGCTACGACTGGCCCGATCTCGGCGGGCCGCTGCGCAAGGTGCGCGAGGAGCTCGGCGAGCTCGAGGCTGAGATCGACGCGTCGGGCGAGCCGCAGGCGGAGACGGGGCCGGACGCCGCCGTCTTCCACGAGCTCGGCGACCTTCTCTTCACCGTCGTCAACGTCGCGCGCCGGCTGAACGTGGATCCCGAGCTCGCCCTGCGTGCGACGACGCGCCGCTTCGTCGAGCGCGTCGAGCGCGCCGCCGAGCTGGCCGGCGAAGCGGGCGAGGACTGGCGTGCGCTCGGCCTCGAGGCTCAGGACGGGTACTACGAGCGCGCCAAAGAGCAGCTTCGATGACCGCGATAGCGCACGTCCACGCGCGGCAGATCCTCGACTCGCGCGGCAACCCGACCGTCGAGGTCGACGTCCGCCTCGCGTCGGGAGCGCTCGGCCGGGCGGCCGTGCCTTCCGGCGCCTCGACCGGCGAGCACGAGGCGGTCGAGCTCCGCGACGGCGTCGCGGGCGTCTACCTCGGGAAAGGTGTGAGCCGTGCGGTCGAGAACGTGAACGGCGAGATCGCCGAGGCCCTCACGAGCCTCGACGCAGGCGACCAGCGTGCGCTCGACCGCCTCCTCGTCGAGCTCGACGGGACGCCGACGAAGAGCCGGCTCGGCGCGAACGCGGTCCTCGGCTGCTCGCTGGCGGCGGCCAAGGCCGCAGCGGCCGATGCCGGGCTCCCGCTCTACCGGTCGCTGGGCGGGGAGGAGGCTCGCACGCTGCCCGTGCCGCTGATGAACGTCGTGAACGGCGGCGCGCACGCCCAGAACCGTCTCGACCTCCAGGAGTTCATGGTCGTGCCTGCGGGCGCGGAGACGTTCTCGGAGGCACTTCGAATCGGGGCAGAGGTGTTCCACCGCCTGAAGGAGGTGCTGCACGAGCGCGGGCTCGCGACCGGGGTCGGCGACGAGGGCGGCTTCGCGCCCGACCTCGAGTCCACCGAGGAGGCGATCGAGGCGATCCTCGAGGCTGCCGGGAGGGCCGGCCATCGCGAGCGGATCGCGATCGCGCTCGACCCGGCGGCGAGCGAGGTCCTCCGCGGCGGGGTCTACGAGCTCGCCGGCGAGGGTCGGACGCTCGACCCCGCGGCGATGGTCGACTTCTACGCCGCGCTGGCCGACCGCTACCCCCTCGTGTCGATCGAGGACGGTCTCGACGAGGATGCCTGGGCCGATTGGAAGGTGCTCACGGAGCGGGTCGGCGGCTCGGTCCAGCTCGTCGGCGACGACCTCTTCGTGACGAACGTCGAGTTCCTGCAGCGCGGCATCGCGGAAGGCGTCGCGAACGCGATCCTCGTCAAGGTGAACCAGATCGGCACGCTCACCGAGGCGCTCGACACGATCGACGTCGCGCGGCGGGCCGGGTATGCGACCGTCATCTCTCATCGCTCCGGAGAGACCGAGGACACGACGATCGCGGACCTCGCGGTGGCCGTGAACGCCGGCCAGATCAAGACCGGAGCGCCGTCGCGCACCGATCGCGTCGCCAAGTACAACCAGCTCTTGCGGATCGAGGAGGAGCTGGCCGAGCGGGCGCTCTACCCCGGTTGGGGCACCTTCCACCGCGCTCTGTAGCCTGAGGCGGAAATGGCCGCCTTCGATCGCAGGACGAAGATCGTCGCCACGCTCGGGCCGGCATCCGCGTCAGAGGAGGTGCTGTCCCGTCTGATCGAGGCCGGAATGGACGGTGCGCGCCTCAACTTCTCGCACGGCACCCATGCCGACCACGGGCTGAGCGCGAGGCGTGTCCGCGATGCCCAGGAGGCGCTGCGGCGGCCGCTCGCCCTGATCGCGGACCTGCAGGGCCCGAAGCTCCGAATCGGCGAGCTCTCCGAGCCGGTCGAGCTCGACGTGGGAGAGAAGGTGGCGGTCGTCGACGAGAACGCGGCGCACGAGGGAGATATCCCGGTCGCGCCGGCCGTTCTGGGATCCGTGCTCGAGCGCGACCACGACGTCCTCGTCGACGACGGCCACGTGCGGCTTCGCGTGGAGCACGTGACCGACGGGCGTGTGCACTGCCGGGTCGTGACGGGCGGCATCGTCGAGCCGCACAAGGGCGTGAACGTGCCCGGCGTCGTGCTTCCCGTGCCCTCGTTGACCGAGAAGGATCTCGTCGACCTCGACTTCGCGCTGGAGCTCGGAGTGGACTACGTCGCGCAGTCGTTCGTCCGCTCGCGCGCGGACGTCGCGGCGCTGCGCGCGAAGATCGAGGCCGCCGGCTCGCCGGCGTGGGTGATCGCGAAGATCGAGCTGAAGGAGGCGGTCGAGGCGCTCGAGGAGATCCTCGACGAGGCGGACGCGGTGATGATCGCTCGGGGCGACCTCGGAGTTGAGATCGGAGCAGCCGAGGTGCCGCTCCTGCAGAAGCGAGTCATCCTCGGGGCGCTCGATCGAGGGAAGCCGGCGATCACGGCGACGCAG
>JBOHBD010000191.1:0-3306 GCA_050698195.1 Gaiellaceae bacterium | reverse complement strand
CGATCGCGAAGGCGCTTGCCGAGCCGGTGGTCGACACCGAGGAGGTGATGGCGATCGAGGTTGCCGCGTAGAGCTCAGACGAGGATGGCGCGCTCAGCCTCGTACACCACCTTGACGGACGTGACCCACCTGACCAACGCTCGTGCTGATCGTTCCCGGACTTGACTGAGCCGCTATCGCTGCTAATAGTCTGCTGAGGAAACAGGCGCAACGACCCTTTTGGGGACCTCCGCCGGATCTGTTCGCGAAGTGCCTCAAATCCGCATGAACGCTGGCATTGCGCGAAACCGAGCGCCTCCTGCTGCGTCAGCCCGGCCCGAGGGCTCTACTGTGTCAGTCGCTTGAACATCGGTCCTCCTCTGGACGCGACCCACGCACCTGAATAGGGTGAGTCACAGCCGAGCACGTCGGTCGGATGGTGAGGTTCGACCCCTGCAGATTGGGGAAGCCGAAAGGGGCGGCGTGCTCGGCCGCGGCTCGGCGATGGGCGGCCTACGCGGCGACAGGCTGCTCCAGCTCGGCGTTCCACTCCCCGGCCACCGCGAGCGAGTTCATGCGCGCCCGGTGGGTGAATGCCGCCTGCGCAGCGTCGGCGTTCGCCGCTTCGCCCGCCCACGCCTTGAGCGCCGAGGCCTGCAGCGCCCGGCCGTAGGAGAAGGAGAGCGGCCACGGGCCGCCGATCCGGTTGATCGCGTTCAGGTTCTCGGTCGCCTGGACCTCGGACTGTCCTCCCGACAGGAACACGATGCCGGGAACCGCCGCGGGGACGACGCTGAGGAAGCAGTCCACCGTGGCCTGCGCGACCCTCTCCGACGACGCCTGCTCCGGGCAGCCCTTGCCGGAGATGACCATGTTCGGCTTGAGCAGCGTGCCCTGGAGATCGACGGCCTGGTCGTAGAGCGCGTCGAACGTCTCGTGGAGCGTCCGCGTCGTCACCTCCCAGCACACCTCGAGCGTGTTGTCGGCGTCCATCAGCACCTCGGGCTCAACGATCGGGACGAGGCCCGCCTCCTGGCAGAGTGCGGCGTAGCGCGCGAGCGCGTGCGCGTTCGCGGCGATGCAGGCATCGGTGGGGATGCCGTCGCCGATCGTGATCACGGCACGCCACTTCGCGAAGCGGGCGCCGAGGCCGCGGTACTCCTCGAGCCGCGCCCTGAGCCCGTCGAGCCCTTCGGTGACCTTCTCGTCCGGGAACCCCGCCATGTCGTGGGCGCCCGTGTCGACCTTGATCCCGGGGACCACGCCCTTCGACGCGAGCACCTCCGCGAACGGCGTCCCGTCGTCCGCGCTCTGGCGGATCGTCTCGTCGTACAGGATGACGCCGCCGATCGAGTCCTCCATCCCCGGTGCGGTGAAGAGGAGCTGGCGATAGAAGCGCCGGTTCTCCTCGGTCGACTCGACCTGGATCGAGTCGAGCCGCTTCTTGATCGTCCCCGTGCTCTCGTCGGCCGCGAGGATGCCCTTGTGGTCGGCGACGATCGCGCGGGCGGTCTCGTGTAGCTCGTTGGCCGCCATCAGCGCGCTCCTTTCATCAGGCTCTGGATCTTCGTCAACGGGTGGGAGGCCACGATCCGCCGCACGGTGCCCGAGCGCGAGCGCATGACGACGGACTCGGTCTCGACGTGGTCGCCGACGACACGGACACCCCGCAGGAGCGCGCCGCTCGTCACGCCGGTCGCGGCGACGAAGACGTCCTCTCCCTGCACGAGGTCGTCGGTCGTGAGGACGCGGCCGATGTCGAATCCGGCCTCGACGAGCCGCCCGCGTTCGTCGTCCGATCGCGGCCACAGCTTGCCCTGCATCGCGCCGCCCAGGCACTTGATCGCAGCCGCGGAGATCACGCCCTCGGGTGTACCCCCGATCCCCATCAGCAGATCTACGCCGGTGCCCGACTGGGCAGCCGCGATCGCGGGCGCGACGTCACCGTCACGGATGAGGTTCACGCGCGCACCGGCATCGCGCAGCTCGGCGATGAGGTCGTCGTGGCGGTCGCGCTCGAGGACGACGACGGTGAGGTCGTTCACGTCGACGTGCTTGGCCTCGGCGACACGCTCGAGGTTCTCCGTCGGCGTCGCGTCGATGTCGATCGCGTCCGCTGCCTCCGGTCCGACGGCGATCTTGTCCATGTACAGCGCCGCGCCGGGGAAGAACAGCGTCCCGCGCTCGGCGACGGCGATCACGGAGATCGCGTTCGGCATCCCGAGCGCCGTCAACCGCGTCCCCTCGAGCGGATCGACCGCGACGTCCACTTCGGGGCCGGTCCCGTCCCCGACCGCCTCGCCGTTGTAGAGCATCGGCGCCTCGTCCTTCTCGCCCTCGCCGATGACGACGAGCCCGCGCATCGAGACCGTGTCGAGCATGAGCCGCATCGCGTCGACCGCGGCCTGATCCGCTGCGTTCTTGTCGCCGCGCCCGATCCAGCGCGCCGCGAACGTCGCCGCCGACTCGGTGACGCGGACCAGCTCGAGCGCGAGGTTACGGTCGGGTACCGCGGCGCTCACGTCGTCTGATCCTACATCTGGTCGGGGGCTTCGACCCCGATCAGATCCAGGCAGCGGGCGATCACGAGCTGCGTCGCGCGGATCAGCGCCAGGCGAAACGACTCCGCCTCCGACCCGAGCACGCGGTGGTCGTGGTAGAAGCGGTGGAAGTCGTCGGCGACGCGGATCGCGTAGGTCGGGATCGCGTGCGGCGCTCTTCGCCCCGCAGCCTCTCCCACGACGGTTGGGAGCTCGAGCAGGCGCTTGACCAGGTCGCGCTCCTGGGGCGCCAGCCGGCCCTGCAGCTCCGCCGAGCCCTCGGCGTCGGCGTTCCGGAGGATGCCGGCGATCCGCGCGTGCGCGTACTGGACGTAGTAGACAGGGTTCTTCTGCGTCCTCTGCGCGGCGAGATCGACGTCGAGCTCGATGGTCTGGTCGTGGCCGCGTGAGACGAGGAACCAACGCGCCGCGTCGACCCCGATCGTGTCGAGGAGCTCGTCGAGGAAGGCGACGTCGCCGCGGCGCTTCGACATCTTCTTCGCCTCGCCGCCGTCGACGAGGTTCACGAGCTGGTAGATGAGAACCTCGAGCGACTCGCGCGGGTGGCCGAGCATCTCCGCGAGCGCCTGCAGTCGTGCCACGTAGCCGTGGTGATCCGCGCCGAGGACGTAGATGAGCCGGTCGAAGCCCTTCGCGTACTTGCGGCGGACGTACGCCGTGTCGGCGGCGAAGTAGCCGGGCGTGCCGTCCGAGCGGACGAGGACACGATCCTTGTCGTCGCCGTGGGCGCTCGTCCGGGCCCAGACGGCGCCGTCGGCCTCGTACG
>JBOHBD010000190.1:0-6815 GCA_050698195.1 Gaiellaceae bacterium | reverse complement strand
CAGCTCGTCGGCAGCGAGGCCCACGAGGGGTCGCAGGTGCGACTCGAGCCACACCGACTCGGACTCGTCGGGCAGGAGCAGCTCGAGGGCCTCCCGCAGCTTTCTTGTCGTCTCTTCCGGCGGGTCCGTCTCGAGGATCCCGGCCTGGGCCTTGACCATCTCCCCGAGCGCCCAGTAGCTCACGCCTTCGCCGTACGGGAGCGAGCGGCCTTGGCGCCACCTGACGAGGCGGTCGCCGCGATCGATCGCGCCGAACAGCTCGCCGAGGAGGCGGGTCTTGCCGATCCCGGGGACGCCGACGAGGCTGACGAGCTGAGGGATCCGGTCGTCGGCAGCCCTGTTGAAGGCCGCGTGGAGCAGCTCCAGCTCCTGGTCGCGTCCGACCAGCGGCGCGCCCGATACGCGCGCGAGATCGACGCCGAACCGCGCGCGAGCCTGTACCGCAGCCCAGACGGGAATGGGCTTCGCCTTCCCTTTCGCCCGCACCGGCTCGTGCTCGCGGTACTCGACCGCGCGCTCCGTCGCACGGTACGTCTGCTCGCCGACGAGGATCCCGTCGACGGGTGCCGCGGCCTGCAGGCGCGCGGCGGTGTTCACGACGTCCCCCGACGCCATGCCTTCGCCTTCGGACGGACGCGCGCCGAGCGAGACGAGCGCCTCGCCGGTGTTGACGCCGATCCGGACGTGCAGGTCGCTCTCGTCGGCGACCCAGTCGCGGATCGCGAGCGCGGCGCGGACGGCGCGCTCCGGGTCGTCCTCGTGCACCACCGGTGCGCCGAACAGGGCAACGACCGCGTCGCCGATGAACTTCTCCACCGTCCCGCCGAAGCGTTCGAGCTCCTCTCTCAGCCGCTCCCAGTACGGGCCCAGGAGCGCGCGCACGTCCTCCGGGTCCATCTCCTCGGCACGCGAGGTGAAGCCGACGAGGTCGGCGAAGAGCACGGTGAGGACCTTGCGTTCCTCGCGCGGCGGCGCCTCCGCGGTGAGCGCCGTGCCGCACATCCCGCAGATGCGAAAGCCTGCGGGGTTCTCCTGTCCGCAGTTCGGGCAGATCACCCGTCCAAGCCTACGCGGTGCCCTTCCTCCACGCGGCCCGCGCGCCGGCGCCGACGGACGACCGCGGACGTCCTCGGGCGGCAGCTACCGCGTGCGCTCGATGTCGGCCAGCTTCGCGAGCATCGCCTGGAGCAGGGCTCGGGCGCGCCCGGAGCCGCCTGCTGCTACTGTGCGCGCACGGACAGCGCCGCTGTCCCGTGAGGTTTGACTTCTTCGGTTCCTCCAACGGGTCGAATGAGACGGATCTCGACCCAACGCAAGACAGGAGTTGAATCGAATGCACCAGTCCTTTTCCGAGCTCGGCGTGGGCGCGCGCATCGTGCGCGCGCTGACCGAGCGCGGTATCCACGAGCCCTTTCCGATCCAGACGCGCGTCATCCCTGACGCGCTTGCAGGACGCGACGTGCTCGCCAAGTCGCCCACAGGCTCGGGCAAGACGCTCGCCTTCGCGATCCCGATCGTGGAGCACCTCGAGGAGGGCGGCCGACATCCGGCCGCACTCGTCCTCGTGCCCACGCGCGAGCTGGCGAGCCAGGTCGCGCGCGAGTTCGAGGCTCTCGCCCCGCGCGAGCTTCGCGTCGCCACCGTCTACGGCGGCGTCCCCCTTCACGCCCAGGCGAAGCGCGCTCGACGAGCACATGTGCTCGTCGCGACGCCGGGCCGGCTCAACGACCTGCTCGAGCGCAGGGCCGTCGACCTCGACGGCATCCGCATGCTCGTCCTCGACGAGGCCGACCGGATGCTCGACATGGGGTTCAAGCCGCAGGTCGACCGGATCGTCCGCCACCTGTCCCGCGAGCGGCAGACCATGTTCTTCTCCGCGACCCTCGACAACGAGGTGGGCGAGCTCGCGCGTGCCTACACGAGCGACGCCGTCCGCTGCGAGGCCGCCCTTCCGCCCGCTCGTGTCGACGAGGAAGCCGTGGAGCACCGGTTCGTCTCGGTGGAGGCGGCGACCAAGGTCGAGACGCTGGCCGAGCTTCTCCGCGGCGACCGCGGCCTCGCGCTCGTGTTCGTCCGGACACGGCGCGGCGCCGACCGGCTCGTGCGCAAGCTCGCGCAGCAGGGCGTGAACGCGGTCGCGCTGCACGGGGACATGAGCCAGGGCCAGCGGGAACGTGCGCTGCGGCGCTTCGAGTCGGGTCACGCGACGACGCTCGTCGCGACCGACGTCGCCGCCCGCGGTCTCGACCTCGTCGAGATCACCCACGTCGTCAACTTCGACCCGCCCGCGGAGCACACGGGCTATGTCCACCGCGTCGGCCGAACCGGCCGCGCCGGGCGCGGCGGCATCGGCGTCACGCTCGTGCTCCCCGAGCAGCAGGACGACGTCAGCCGGGTCGCTCGCCTCGCCGGCCACAGCGAGCAGTTCACGAGTACGGGCATGAAGGTCGCGCCGCCCCGCCGCGTCTACACCTCACGGCATCGCGGCCGCTCGAAGTGGGGCGTGCCGGCACCTCGCCGCAAGATCTAGCTATGCACGCCGGCTCGGGCGCGCGATCCGGCCGAACGTCCGCGACTTGCGCCCGCTCGTGAAGGCGGAGAGCTGGAGCAGCTCGCCCTCCAGCTCGAGCCCGGAGCCGATGGCGCCCGGGCTCTCGAGCCGGAGATCGAGCCCGAGCCCCGCCGAGGGCCTCCGCGTCCGTGCTGCGGACCCGACCTCGCCGATGAACTCCACGACCCGCTTCGCGCTCGTCGCCGGCCCGTCGAGCCGCTCGAGCGCGTCGAGCATGTAGCCGCGCAGCAGCTTCGGATGCAGACGCTCGAAGGCGTCGGGGCGCGACACGTAGTCGAGGCAGAGGCTGCCTCCCAGCGCGAGCAGGGCTCCGCTCTGCCCGGGCTGGAGCGGGAACGCGCGCTCGAGCGCGGCGAGCGGCTCCTGCCAGCGGCGGTACGCGTCTGCGCTCGCCCCGGTCGACGAGCGGACCTCCAAGCGCAGGTTCTTCTCGCGCACCTCGTCCCAGACCTCGCCCTGCGAGACGCCGCGTGCGAGCGGCTGCGCCCGAAGCGTCTCCGCCTTGCGGCGGCGAAGCTCCGGGTGCGCCGCATGCGACGCCGCGAGGAACGACGCGCCGACGCTGTGCCAGCGCCCTTGCTCGACACACGACCCGGGGATCGGCAGCGTCGTCCCGCCTTCGACGAGGACGGTCACGTTCAGGATCCGGTTCTGCTTCGCGCCGACGAGCTCCTCGCCGTCGTACAGGAGCACGTCCTCGGCGAGCGGATTGACCACGCGGAGCTCGGGGACCGAGCCGCTTTCGTCCACCTCCTCGATCCGGAGGCCGCGCGGGATCGCCTCCTCGAGGGCGAGGTAGCGCGCCTGCGGGCTCTTCGCGGGGAAGAGCGGGCAGACGACGACTCCGCGGTGCTCGACGGGCTCGCCGACTTGGAACGTGTTCTCGATCAGTGCGACTCCTTTCGGTGGCAGAGGAGTCGCGCGGGCGACGTGCGCGCCTTACGCCACGATTGCGTTACACACTCTCTTGAGCTAGTGTGTAACCATGGCTCGGATGCGGAGAATCCAAGTCGTCATGGACCCCGAGCTCGACGATCGGCTGGAACGCGAGGCGGCGTCCCGGGGCGTGTCGAAGAGCGCGCTCGTGCGCGAGTGCCTGGAGCGAGGGCTCCAGGCCGAGCCGTTCGACAACGGCCTGCGGCGGGTCGCGGAGGAGCTCGCTCCTCTCGCGGCCGACGTCGAGTCCGTCGACGACGTCGACGAGTACCTGTACGGGTCGCTCGGCCAGAACACGTGACGTTCGTCGACAGCTCCTTCTGGATCGCGCGGTTCATGCCTCGCGACTCGCGTCACGGCGACGCGACGCGGGTCTCGGAGCAGCTGCAAGCCGGGCGCCTGGTGACGTCGAACCTCGTGCTCGGCGAGACGTGGACGTTCCTGCGCAAGCGCGTCGGCCACCGGTTCGCGATGTCCTGGCTCGACGCCGTGCTCGGACGCGTGACCGTGCAGCTCGAACGGATCGACTCGGGGCTCGAGGACCAAGCCTGGAGATGGCTTCGGGCACATGACGAGCGCCCGTATTCGTTCGTCGACGCGACCAGCTTCGCGCTCATGCGCAAGCTCCGGATCGAGGAGGCGCTCGCCTTCGACGGCGACTTCGCGGCCGCCGGCTTCGTCGAGCTCCGCTCGTGACCCCGGAGCACGGGCTCTTCGCCGCGCTTCAGCAGGGGCGCGTAACCCCAGGTGTCGTGTATGTCTCTTCGGATGCCTCCCCTTACGAGAACTCGCTCCGCTCGAGGTTCGCGAGCACCGCCTGCCAGCCCGGGACGTGCACCTCGCGGATCTGCTCGTTCGCGAAGCCGCTGTGCGTGAGCTTGACGAGCGTCCCGTCTCCGTCCTCCAGGAACTCGACGACGACGAGCGAGCTCTCGCTCCCGGACATCGCCGCGTCCGGCCCCTCCTCCCAGGCCCACGTGTACGAGAGGCGCTCGGGCGGGCTGATCTCCCGGTACTCGCCGCCGACCGTGTGCACCTTGCCTTCGTCGGTGCGCATCGAGAGCCGGTACCTGCCGCCCTCGCGCAGGTCGACCTCCGCGAGCGGCGTCTCCCAGGTCGGCGCCGCCGCCCACCAGCGCTGGAGCACCTCCGGGTTCGTCCACGCGTCGAACACTCTCTCCCTCGACGCCGCGTAGCGGTGCTCGAGCTGGAGTGCGGTCTCCTGTCCGGTCTCGGTCATTCCGGGACCTCCTGTCCCTCGTGGGTGTGTGCAAGGTGCTCCTCGACGGCCGCGAACTTCGCCTCCCAGAGCGAGCGGTGCAGCGCGAGCCAGGCCGACGCCTCGCCCAGCGCGCGTGGCTCGAGTCGCAGCACGTGCGTCCGCCCGGCCACCTTCCGGCTGACGACACCCGCATCCTCGAGCACCTTCACGTGCTTCGTCACCGCCGGCTTGGACACGCCGAGCCCGCGCGAGGCGTCGCCGACGCTCGCCGGCCCGGCGACGAGCCGCTCGACGATCGCCCGCCGCACCGGGTGCGAGAGGGCGAGGAAGCTGCGATCGAGCTCCGCCTGATAGTTCACCTAGAGGTGAACTATACCGAAGCCGAGCGGCTCAGCTCGCGACAGCCGCGAGCGCGACGCCGGGCAGCTCGTAGCCTCCCTCGAAGGCGAACGGCGCGAATCCCGCCTCGAGCTCGGCCTTGATCGGCTCGAGCTCCGCTTCGGGCAAGCCCGCGATGACGATCGCGATCGGGCCGGCCATGTCGATCGCCCACCGCACGTAGTCGTCCACGTCACGGAACCGAAACTGCACCGCCACCTCGTCGGTGCGGACATCGGTGAAGCCCGCTCCCGCGAGCAGCGTCCGCGTGTGCTCCTCGCTCGCCATGCTGAAGATGCCGGGTGCGCCGGGAACCGGAGGAGGCATGTGGCCGCGCTCGACGAGGATGCGGGCGCCGATCGAGGCCCACGCGTTTCGCTCGGGAGCACCCCACACCGACAGCGCCAGACGCCCGTCCCCGCGGAGGACACGGCGCGTCTCGGCGAGGGCGCCGGCGGGGTCGGCCATCAGCATGTACCCGCTTTGGCACAGCACGCCGTCGACCGATCCGGCTTCGAGCTCGATGCGCTCGGCGTCGACCACCCGGTAGTCCACGTTCCCGAGCCCGAGCTCGGTGCCTCTGAGGCGTGCGACCTCGAGCATCTCCGGTGAGAAGTCGGTGGAGATCAGTCGGCCGCGCTCGCCCACGATCTCGGCCGCGGCGAAGCCGAGGTCGCCCGTCCCGGCCGCGAGCTCGAGCACGGTGTCCCCGGGCCGTGGCGCGAGCTCCCGGAGCATCCACTCCCGAACCGGCGCGACGGCCTCCTCGAGATGCGCCCGCCAGCGCCGCCAGCCCGGAGCCATCATCCTCCAGATCTCTTGGCTCGCCTGACGGTACTCCTCAGGCTGCATCGATCGAGATCCTAGAACAGGCCGGCCCCGAACGGAGAGTACGTCCGGCGGCGTCGAGGTCGTGGGTGCTCAGCTCGCGACAGCCACGAGCGCGACGCCGGGCAGCTCGTAGCCTCCGTCGACCGCGAAGGGCGCGAACGCCCGTTCCAGCTCGGCCTCGATCCATTCGAGCTCGTGGCCGGGCAGCCCCCGGAGCACCATCGCCAGGGCACCGGCCGTGTTCGTCGCCCAGCTCAGGTACTCGTCGAGGTCGGTGAAGAGGAAGCGCATCGGCACCTCCTCCATCCGCACGTTCGTGAACCCCGCCTCCTCGAGCAGCCCTCGCGTCCGCTCCTCGCTCCCCAGCGCGAAGATGCCCGGTGTCCCGGGCTCGGGCGGCGGCGCGTGGCCGCGCTCGACGAAGAGCCGGGCGCAGATGGAAGCCCACGGGTTGCGCTCGGCCGAAGCGAACACCGCGAACGCCAGGCGCCCGCCTGGACGCAGGACGCGGCGCGTCTCGGAGAGCGCGGCAGCGGGGTCGGCCATGAGCATGTAGCCGAACCGGCAGAGCACGCCGTCGACCGAGTCGTCCTCGAGCTCGACGTGCTCCGCGTCCATGACCCGGTGCTCCACGTTCGCGAGGCCGAGCTCCTCGGAACGGCGGCGGGCGGCCTCGACCATGTCCGAGGCGAAGTCGGTCGAGATCAGCCGGCCCCGCTCGCCCACGATCGCGGCGGCCTCGAATCCGGTGTCGCCGACGCCGGCGGAGAGCTCGAGAATCGTGTCGCCCCGCTGTGGGGCGAGCTCCCGGATCAGCCACTCGCGGATCGGCGCAGCGGCCTCTTCGAAGGTCAATCGCCAGCGCTCCCAGCCGGG
>JBOHBD010000189.1:0-6182 GCA_050698195.1 Gaiellaceae bacterium | reverse complement strand
CCAGAGGTGAATGCGGCCCTCCGCGATCGCGAAGGTTCGGATGGTCAGCGCAAGGTCGAAGTCGCCGTTCCCGTAGACGCGTCCAAGCGCTCCCATCGACGCTCCGCGCCCGACGGGCTCGAGCTCGGCGATGAGATCGACCGCGGCGATCTTCGGCGCCCCCGTCACCGACCCTCCCGGGAACGTGGCCTCGAGGATCTCGGCGAGGTCGACGTCGTCCCGCAGCGTTCCCTCGACGGTCGAGACCATGTGCTCGACCCCGGCGAGCTCCCGCGTCACCCGGAGCTCCGGCCAGCGCACCGTTCCCGCCTTGCACACGCGAGAGAGATCGTTCCGCTCGAGATCGACGATCATGACGTGCTCGGCGGCGTCCTTCTCCGAGTCGCGGAGCTCTGCCGCTCGACCCACTGGACGCGTGCCCTTGATCGGCATCGTCCAGAGCCGGCTCCCCCGCCGCGCGAGGAAGAGCTCCGGTGCCGCCGAGACGACCGCCCAACCCTCGCCGAGGAACGGATCGGGATGCAGTGGCCGGAGCGGAGCGAGCGCGGAGCCGAGGACACGCGGATCGCCGTCGAAGGCCGCGGACAGGTGCTGGACGACGTTGACCTGGTAGACGTCGCCTCGAGCAATCGCCTCGCGCACCCGCTCGACGGCCGTCTCGTACTCGGCTGCCGTCCACGTCGCGCGCCAGTCGCCCACGGAGAGCCCCTCGCTGCTCTGCATGCCGGGGGCGGCCGTGCCGCGCACACGGCAGGCGGCGAGGGGAAGCGCCGGGCACGGCTCCGGCGGCAGCGGGCTCGAGCCCCGGCGGATGGTCGCCGACAGCCCGTACCCGAGGTAGAGATCTGCGACGAGCTCGTCGCCCCCCGGCGCGAAGAACTCCTGGGCCCGAAGCCACTCCTCGATCAGGCGGAACGCGTCCTCGGGCTCGCGCAGCTCGAGCGCTGAGGCCCGGCTACTTCCCATCGCGGACGGCGCGATAGCGGCGGATCAGGGCGTTCGTCGACGAGTCGTGGAGAAGCTCGTGCTTCCAGCCGGAGGCGAGCTCGGGCGCGATACGCGCCGCGAGCTCCTTCCCCAGCTCGACCCCCCACTGGTCGAAAGGGTTGATGCCCCAGATCGCAGCCTGCGTGAAGACGCTGTGCTCGTAGAGAGCGACGATCGCTCCGAGCGTGGCCGGATCGAGCCGCTCGGCCAGGATCACCGTGGTCGGCCGGTTCCCGGGCATCACCCGGTGCGGAATCGTCTCCTCCGGTGCGCCTGCCTCGCGGAGCTCCCTCTCCGCCCGTCCGAACGCGAGTGCCTCGGCCTGCGCGAAGAGGTTCGCGGCCAGGAGGTCGTGCCGCACGGCGCCTCCGTCGGCCGGGCGGGCGAAGCCGATCAGGTCGACCGGCACGGGAACGGTCCCTTGGTGCAGGAGCTGGAAGACGGCGTGCTGGGCATTCGTCCCCGCCCCGCCCCAGAGCACCGAGCCGGTATCGACGTCGACCGGCTCGCCGAGGGCGCTGACGCGCTTGCCGTTCGACTCCATCCAGAGCTGCTGGAGGTAGGACGGGAGGAGCCGGAGCGCATGGCTGTAAGGAAAGACCGCAGTCGACTGCGCGCCGACGAACTCCCGGTACCACACCGAGAGCAGCCCCGAGATCGCCGGCAGGTTCCCACCCAGCGCCGAGCTCGCGAAGTGCTCGTCCATCGCGTGGAAGCCGCCCAGCAGAGCACGAAACCGCTCGTCACCGAGGGCGATCAGGAGCGAGAGGCCGACCGAGGAGCAGAGCGACGTCCTGCCACCGACCCAGTCCCAGATCCGAAACATGCGCTCCGCTGAGATGCCGATCCGCCCTCCCGCGTCGGGGCTCGCGGCGACGCCGGCGAAGTGCGCCGCGAGCGCGTCGTCGCCGAGCGCCGAGCGGATCCACTCCTGCGCCGCACGCGCGTTCTCGATCGTCTCCAGCGTCGTCATCGTCTTCGAGACGACGACGAAGAGCGTCTCGGCCGGATCGAGACCGCGAAGCGCTCCGGCGAGGTCCGCCGGGTCGACGTTCGACACGAAGCGCGACTCGATCTCGGGCAGCGCGTACGCTCGGAGCGCCTCGTGCGCCATCGCCGGGCCGAGATCGCTTCCGCCGATGCCGATGTTGACGACCGCCGTGAAGCGGCGGCCGCTCGCGCCCGCCGTTTCCCCCGAGCGCACCTTCTCGGCGAAGGTCGAGAGGCGGTCGAGCTCCTCGTGGACCTCCTTGACGACGTCCCTTCCGTCGACGACCAGCGACCTCGACCGCGGCATGCGGAGGGCGACGTGGAGCGCCGGGCGACCTTCGGAGACGTTGACGGGATCGCCGCGGAACATCGCCCGCACGCGCTCCTCGAGCCCCCGCTCGACTGCGAGCTTCCTGAGCAGCTGAAGGGTGTCGTCGACCAGGCGATGCTTCGAGTAGTCGAGGTAGAGGCCTGCCGCCTCGGCCGTCAGGCGCTCACCGCGACCCGGGTCCCCCTCGAAGAGCTCGCGCAGCTCGAGGTCCTGGACCTCCCCCCGATGCCACTCGAGCCGCCGCCACGCCGGAGTCTCGCGAAGAGCATCAACCACGGACCTGCTCCTCGACCGTCGCCAGGAGGCGGCGGTAGGCAGCAACGGGATCGTCGTGCCAGAAGACCGCGCTACCGGCGACGAACAGGTCGGCACCCGCGTCCCGCGCCTGCCGGATCGTCTCCTCGTTGATGCCTCCGTCGACCTGGATCCGCACCTCGTCCGGAAGCAGCGAGCGGAGCCGCTCGATCCGCGCCGGTGCCTCCGGCATGAACGTCTGGCCGGAGTACCCAGGGTGGATCGACATGCACAGGACGAGATCCGCGCCTTCTGCCGCTGCCGCCGCCTCGTCGACCGAGGTCTCGGGGTTGAAGACGACACCGGCGCCGAGCCCGAGCGAGCGTGCCTGCGCGATCGCGGCCGCGGGGTCGTGGCACACCTCGACGTGGAAGGTGACGCTGTCTCCTCCCGCGCGGGCGACGGCCTCGAAGTGGCTCTGCGGTCGCTCGACCATCAGGTGGCAGTCGAGCACCCCTCCCGATGCATGAACGAGCGGCGATATCGAAGCGAGCACGATGGGGCCGATCGTGATCTCGGGGATGAAGTGGCCGTCGCCGGCATCGAAGTGGAAGACGCGGGCGCCCGCCTCCGAGAGGGCGACCAGCTGCTCGCCGAGCCGCGAGAAGTCCGCCGCGTAGATCGACGGCTCGACCTCGACGTCACCTGCCCACTCGCTCCAGCCCATCGTCTCTGCACGCTAAACGACGCCTGGAGGGCGCTGTAGGGTTGCCGGACGTGGGCGCGGACGTCGAGCGCGAGAAACGGCTCGCCGGCGAGGCGGCGGCGGCGCTCGTCGGGGACGGGATGAGCGTGGGGCTGGGCACGGGCTCGACCGCGTCGTACTTCCTCGAGGCGCTCGCAGCGCGGGGGCTCGACCTCCGGTGCGTTGCGACCTCACCCGCCACCGCCGAGGCGGCGCGTGCACTCGGCCTCCGCGTCGAGTCGTTCGACGGCGTGAGCGCGCTCACCAGCCTCGATCTCGCCGTCGACGGTGCCGACCAGGTCGCGGCCGACCGCTGGGTCGTCAAAGGAGGAGGGGGCGCCCACACCCGCGAGAAGATCGTCGCCGCGGCCGCGGCGCGCTTCGTCGTCGTCGTCTCCTCCGACAAGCTCGTCGAGACGATCCGCGCGCCCATCCCGCTCGAGCTGCACGAGTTCGGGCTGCAGGCGACGCTCGAGCGTCTCGGTGACGTGCAGTTGCGCAACGCACCGCGAACTCCCGACCGCGGCGTCCTCGCCGACTGGACGGGCTCCATCGGCGATCCACGCGGCCTCGCCGCGCGGTTGTCGGAGTCCCCCGGGATCGTCGAGCACGGGCTGTTCTCGCCCGAGCTCGTCTCCGAGGTCATCGTCGGGCGGGGAGCGGGCGTCGAGCGGATCTCGCATCGCGACCGGTGACGCACCCCCCGGTCTCCGACGTGTAGAGGGGGCCGTGGAACGCGCCGGCGACGAGCGGGCGGAGGCCCGAGGTCGCCGACAGGTGGTAGAGGCTGCTGGCACCGCCGAGGGCTCCCGCGCCGACGTACTCGTTGAAGTCTCGGAGGAGCCGCACGATCGCGAAGCCCATCTGCCCGATCGCGCGCTGAACGAGGAGCCCGGCGCCGGGACGTCTCGACCCGAACGAGAAGAACACGTCTCCGCCGCCGTCGAGCGCGTCGACGGCGCGGGAGAGGAAGAGCACCGCCGCCTCCAGCGTGTAGGGCGGATCGGTGACGACGGTGTCGAAGGAGCGCCGGAGCTCGGCCGGCAACGGCTCACGGAGGTCGTGCAGCACGTACGACGTCGGATACGGAGCCTCGCCGAGCGCACGTCGGGCGGCATCGACGACCTCGGGATCCACGTCCACGACCGCCAGCCGCGCGATCGACGCATGCGAGCCGAACCGGCGCACGACGCGGTCGATCGCGAGTGACACGAGATCGTCGTCGCCGAGGAGGAGAACGCGCCTCCCCACGAGTGCGTCCGCGTCGTGCAGCGCGAGCACACGGCGCAGCTTCGTCTCGGCCGTGCAGTGACACTGGTCGAGATCGAGCCGCGGCGGCGGCGCCGCGCGCGCGATCTCGTGCATCTCCGCCAGGAGCGCGGACATCTCTCCGCGAACGACCACGCCTCGGCCTGCACACTTCGGACACGTCGCCGAGCGCTGAAGGTCGAGCGCGCCGGCAGCGAAGAGCGCGCGGCCGAGCCGTGTCAGCTGCGTCGGCCGTACGTCGGAGACGACACCGCGCTTGCGGAGCTCTCCGCAGATCGAGGCGACGATCGGGACCGGCAGGTCCACGGCTCTCGAAAGACGGCGGGTCGAGACGGGCTCGAGCCGTGCGAGCGCGGCCAAGACCGCGCGGACACCACGGCGCCCTTCTGAGAGGCCCACGGCGGCGGCGACCTCTTGCACGATGCGATGCGGCTCAGCCAATCGCCCGAGGGACGTGGGTGACGGCCGCGTGCTCGACGTCGAGCAGCTCGCAGATCACTCGCAGGGCGCGCTCCGCGCGCAGATCGCCGTACGAGAGGAGGTCGACGTTGGCGAGCGCGAGCTCCGGCCACGTGTGGATGCTCAGGTGCGATTGGGCCAGCACGAGGACTCCGGTGACGGCGCCGTTCGGGAAGACGTGGAACTCCTCGCCGACCACGGTCGCGCCTCCCGCACGTGCTCCCGCGTGGAGGATCTCGCGGAGACGATCCACGTCCGTCAGGACGGACGGCTCGCGCACCCACGCGTCGAGCGCATGGAGGTGCATCGAGATTCGGTTGTCTCGGAGCCCGTGGCCCCGGCTTCGGTCCCGGACGAGCACAGTTCTCCTTCGCGTGATCGGCGTGGCACGCCGCCCGCGCGATGGAGCGCTGAGCGTCTAGGAGGAGCCGCTCGCGACCCGAGTCAGGCGACGCTGGAGGAGGGGGCGTTGCTCACAGACATGCACACGCACCTCCTTCCGGTCGCTCGACGCGAACGAGGGTAGCCGCGACCGCCCGGCGGCGTCAAGAGCTCGGAGGCGACTCGGGCGTCCGCCAGCCCCCGTGGTCGGCGGCGAGCGCCTCCGCGCTCTCCGGCCCCCACGTCCCGCGCGCGTAGGTCTCGATCTTCGGAGGCGCGTCGAGCAGAGGCTGCACGATCCGCCACGTCTCCTCGATGACCTCCCAGCGCGGGAAGAGCGTGCTGTCGCCCCGCAGCGCATCGGCGAGGAGCCGCTCGTAGGGCTGCGGCGGCTCGCCGAGCTCCTCGGCGAAGTCGAGGTCGAGCGAGACGGGCTGCGAGACCTCCTTGCCCGGCGTCTTCGCGCGAACCATGATCGTCACGCCCGGGTTGCGGCCCACACGAAGGACGATGTCGTCGTTCCCGGGACAGTCGAGCCGGTGCGAGCCCCACGAGAGCTGAGGCACGCGCTGCAGCCGGATGACGACCTCGGTGGCCGTCACGGGCAGCGCCTTCCCGGCCCGGATGAGGATCGGGACGCCCGCCCAGCGCCAGTTCTCGATCTCGAGGCGCAGCGCGACGAAGGTCTCGGTGTCGGACTTCGGTGACACGCCCTCGATCTCCCGATACCCCTCGTACTGCCCGAGCACCGCGTTGTCGGGATTGATCGCAGGCATCGCCCGGAAG
>JBOHBD010000188.1:0-3288 GCA_050698195.1 Gaiellaceae bacterium | reverse complement strand
CTCGATCGGGCGTATGAACGATGCGATCCGCGAACATTCCCCGGTGGCCGCAGCGATGACCGATGCCTGAGCTGCCCGAGGTCGAGGCCTGGGTGCGGGAGCTCGATCCGCTGGTCTCGGCGCTGGCGATCGAGCGGGCGGGGCCCGCGCACGTGGCAACACTGAAGACGATCGATCCGCCGCTGTCGGCCCTCGAGGGGCGGCGCCTCGAAGGAGCCCGGCGTCGCGGGAAGAACCTCCTCTTCCCGACGGAGAACGGCGACCTCGTCCTGCGCGTGCACCTGATGAGCGCCGGCCGGCTTCGGTACCTCGCGCCGGGCGCGAAGGGGCCGAAGGCGCCGATGTTCCGCCTTCGCTTCTCCGGCGGCGGCGAGCTCGTCCTGACCGAGGCCGGGAAGAAGAAGCGCGCCGGCGTCTGGCTGGCCACGCCCGACCGGATCGAGGAGGATCTCGCGCATCTCGGGCCGGACGCGCTCGACGTGGACGCCGCACTCCTCGCCGAGATCCTCGAGCGCGAGCGCCGGCAGCTCCACCCCCTCCTCCGCGACCAGCGGGCGCTCGCGGGAATCGGGCGGGCGCACGCGAACGAGATCCTGCTCCGGGCGCGGCTGTCGCCGTTCAAGGCGTCGACCGAGCTGACCTCCGAGGAGATCGAGCGGCTCGCGGCGGCAATGCGGGAGGATCTCGAGCGGGCCCTCGAGCTGCGGCTCCAGGGCAAGGGCGACAAGGACGTGTACCGCGTCCACGACCGGCTCGGCGAGCCGTGCCCCCAGTGCGGAACGCCGATCGCGCGAGTCGACTTCGAGGAGCACACGATCTACTACTGCCCCGGCTGCCAGACCGGCGGGCGGACCCTCAAGGACCGTCGGCTCTCGCGCTTGCTGAAGTAGTCAGGTCCGTAAGCCTGGTCGGTATGTCGTGCGATCGCGCGTTGCTACGGTGCGCCTATGACCGACGTCGCGAGGTTGGACGAAGACCTGCAGGCATCCGCGCCGGAGATCGCGCTCGCGCTCTCGAAGGCGGGCGTCAGCGGGGTGCAGAAGGCAGTGCGAATTCGGCGCGGAGACGCCGAGACCGTCATGGCCGCAGTGATCGACTGCACCGTCGACCTCGCCGCCGACCAGAAGGGCGTGCACATGTCGCGCTTCCCGGAGCTCTTCGAGGAGGCCATCGACCTCGTGATCGAGCGTGAGGCGCTCCTCGTCGAGGTCCTTGCCGAGCACATCGCGAGCCGCGTCGTCGAGCGGCAGCGCGCACTCAAGGCGGAGGTCTGGATCCGGGCCCAGTGGCCGATCCACCGAAAGACCCCGGTGACGGGCCTGGCGACGCAGGAGATGGTCACACTCTGTGGAGTCGCCGCAGCCTCCGAGGCTGGAACCCGCCGCGTCGTCGGAGTCGAGGCGACGGGCATCAACGCCTGCCCCTGCGCGCAGGGGCTCGTCCGCTCCAGCGCGAGCGAGCGTCTTCTCGACGCGGGCTTCGAGAGTGGCGACGTCGAGAGGATTCTCGAGCTCGTGCCGCTCGCGACGCACAACCAGCGCGGGCTCGCGTCGCTCTACGTCGGTACCGAGGACGACCTCGACGCGGAGCTCCTCGTCCGCATCGCGGAGCGCTCGATGAGCGCTCCGATCTACGACCTCCTCAAACGCCCGGACGAGCTCTTCGTCGTCGAGCACGCCCACCTCCAGCCCCGCTTCGTCGAGGACTCCGTGCGCTACTCGCTCCGCGACGCGCTCGAGACGCTCCCCGAGCTCGACGACGGCGACTTCCTCCTCGCCAGGCAGGTCAACTTCGAGACCATTCACCGGCACGACGTCGTAGCCGAGCGCTTCGGAACCGTCGGTGAGCTCCGTTCCGAGCTGCGAACCACCGAGCCGAGCCGGCACCAGACGACGCTCGCCGCCTGGCTCTTCGCGTAGCCGCTACGCGCGGCGCGGTCGCCGCAGCTCGAAGCGGTGCTCGGTTCCGCCGGCGAGCCGGCGGACGTTGTGGCGGTGGAGGAGGACGATCGCGATAGCGCCGGCGGCCGCAAAGACCACGACCGGCCAAGCGGAGCCGAAGAGCACGACGAGGACGACGAGGGCCACCGCCGCGACGATCGACGCCACGGAGGCGTACCGCGTCGCGACGAAGACGACGAGCCAGACGCCGACGCAGCAGAGCGTGGCGAGGGGCGCGAGCGCGAGGAACGCGCCGCCGGCGGTGGCGACCATCTTCCCGCCCTTCTGGAAGCGGAGGAACGCGGGCCGCGCGTGCCCGAGCATCGCCGCCGCGCCTGCGAGGACGCCGACCAGCGCTCCGCCGGCCCAGAGCCCGAGCAGCCCCGCCGCAAACCCCTTCGCGACGTCGAGCAGCGCGACCGCGGTCCCGAGCCTGCGCCCGTACACGCGGAAGACGTTCGTCGCGCCGACGTTCCCGCTCCCACGAGTCCGGATGTCCTCACCCCTGAAGCCCCTCGGGAGCCAGTAGCCGAACGGCAGCGCGCCGAGGAGGTACCCGCCCACAACGGCGAGCGTCTCGATCACGTTCTAGGCGGTTGGAATGCGATAGGAGCTGATCCAGCCGTTCACGACGCTCCAGTCGATGTTTCGAAGGAAGGCCTCGATGTACGCGGCGCGATCCGTCTGGTAGTCGAGGAAGTAGGCGTGCTCGTAGACGTCGAGCGCGACGAGCGGCGTCGCGTTCCAGATCGGGAACGTGTTCTGAGCGTCCCCGATGTAGTTGAAGAGCCGCTGCTCGTCCCAGTCGTAGGCCGTCCAGGCCCAGCCGCGGGCGCCCATCCCGGTCGCCTTCAGATCGGCGCGCCAGGCCTCGACGCTGCCGAAGTCGCGCTCGATCAGGGAAGCGACGGCTCCCTCCGGGGCGCCCCCGCCGCCGCCGAGGTGCTCGAAGTAGATCTCATGGTTCTTGACGCCGCCGAGCGCGAAGGTGAGGTCGACCTTGAGCCCGCGAATCTCGGAGTAGACCTGGTTCGCCGCCGAGGCATCAACCTCGGAGAGGCGCCGCAGGATCTCGTTCCGCTTGCCGACGTACCCCTGGTAGAGCTTGTAGTGGGCCTCGACGGACGCGCGCGAGATGCCGTCCATCTCGTAGAGCTCGGGCTTGAGCTCGCGCGCCGCGATCTCCTCGTGGTTGAAGGCCAGTGTCGCCATGGGTCTCCCTTCGCGTCTCCTTCGGGCGGTGTGGACGAGAGCTTATCTTTCCCCAGGTGACGGAAACTTCGCGCCGCGCGCTCGTGACGGGAGGAACCGGCCGGGTCGGCTCCGCGATCGCGGCACGGCTCGAGGC
>JBOHBD010000187.1:0-3230 GCA_050698195.1 Gaiellaceae bacterium | reverse complement strand
GCGCGGCGAGGGAGCGCGAGCGGGCGCGGCAGCCGAGCGGCTGGCCACCCGCGCGCGCGAGACCGGCGTTCCGGGGGTCATCGCGACTGGATTCGCGGTCGCCGCGCAGCTGCTGCTCAGCGCGGGCGCGCCCGAGCAGGCGAAGGCGCTGCTGGCCGAGCTCGAGCAGGTGCCGGGGACGCGCGCGGCCCCCGAATACCATCTCTTGTTGCCCGAGCTCGTTCGCTGCTCGCTCGCCTTATCAGAGCCGGAGCTCGCCGCCCGCCTCGCCGACGTCGAGCCGCGCACGCCGCTGGAGGAGCATGTCCTGTACGCCTGTCGCGCCCAGCTCACCGAAGCCGACGGCGAGCACGCCGACGCCGCAGCGCTCTACGCGGAGGCGGCCGCACGCTGGGAGGAGTTCGGGGACCTGCCCGAGCGCGCCTACTCGCTGCTCGGTCAGGGTCGCTGCCTGCTCGCGCTCGGCAATTCGGGAGCGGAAGTGCCGCTCGCCGAGGCACGGGAGCTGTTCGCAGCGATGGGCTACAAGCCGGCGCTCGCAGAGACGGACGCTCTGCTCGGCCGAGCCGAGGCTGCTGCCCTCTAGCGGTAGATCCCTCTGCGCGAGCCTCTAGGCGACAACAGCCTATTGGGCGGTGAGTGGAAGCAGCGGGTCGGCAGGTGGCGAGAGTTCACGATCAGGGCCGCCTAGCTCACGTGCCCCCGGAAAGAGGCCAGGTTAGCGTTGCTGACACGGCAGCAGCTGGCGTGCATCACCGGTGCATCACCAGGGCAGCTTTTGACGAATCACGTTTTCCCTGCTCAGAGGGTGCCTTTCCGCGGATCCGAGGATGTGAGTGGGGAGTTATTGGGGACCTCCCCACTGCACGATGGAGGTGTGGAGAACCAGCCCAAGGACGTTCCGGCGGCGTTCGATGCGGAACGCGAGCGCGCCGCCGACGACGGGGGCGGCGGCGGAGTTCTGGCGGAGGTCTGGCGGACCTCCGCGCCGCATGCCGGGAGCATGGCGAATCGAGCAAGCCACCTCCGGCCCGAGGTCGACGGCGACAGTCAGCTCGCGCTCTTCGACCTTCCCGGAGGCGACACGATCGGCCGGATCGATCCGCAGCGACGCAACGGTGCGCATGTAGGAGATGCTGGCGAGACCACCGGCACCGGAGACGCGCTGCCCGACGGGGGTGCCGATCGCGCTGTCCAGGGAGCGCTCGAACAGACGCTCGCGAGCGCACGCGAGGCTGGCGACGATCGCCCGGCGCTCGTCGTCCTCGCCACCTGCCTCGGCGACCTCGGCAGGCCGCCTGCTCTCGCGCCGGCCGCTCGCGTCTCCCTGCGACAGACGCGCGACGAGTGGCTTCGCCGCCTGGACGCGCAGCAGAAGAGCACGAGCACGCTCGTCGGCTACCGGGTCGCGATCGACGACGTGCTCGACTGGTCGGAGGCGCACGGGCGCGACGTCCTGGAGGAGGCGGGGATCGTCGACTACCTGCGCTCCTACCGCGAGCGCGCGAGTCCCGCGGAGTCGACCTACTACCGGCGCTTCGTCCTCCTACGCAGTTTCCTGCGCCGGGTCAGCAGCCGCCACGGCCTTCCGGATCCGTTCCGCGATCTCGCGGCCCCACCGAAACCCCGCCAGGAGAGCGACTGGCTGACCCCAGACGAGTTCCGACGACTCCTCGACGCCGCCGGCCGCCCGGAGCGGAACCTCCCCGGCCTCGCCGAGCGCGACCAGCTCGTACTGCTCACCCTCGTGCTTACGGGGGTGCGGCGCTCCGTGATCGCGTCTCGGCGCAGCTCGGCGACGACGGGTGGCCGCTCGCAACGAAGCCGAGTATGCCACTCATTTGAGAAGTTTCAGGAACCCGCGAGCAGACTGCGTTTTATGTTGTGATTGACAAGGGATCGCAGTTGTGGCATGGTCGGGCTTAACGAAGGAGGTTCTCCTGTGGCAGTCAGTCCCGTCGCGCGTCCCGACCTGGCCGCACACGCTCGGGCTGTGCGCTCTAGCTTCCCTGAGGTGGTGGCGTCCCTGCGCGAGATTCTCGGGTTGAAGCTCTGCGCGTATCTCGGCTCGGTGAAGGAGACGCGGGCCGTCAACGAGTGGGCTGAGGGCGTCCGCGAGCCAAGTGACGCGGTACAGCGCCGGTTGCGACTTGCATTCCAGGTCGCCGAGGCGATCGCTGAGGTTGACGGCCCCGAGGTCGCCCGAGCGTGGTTCCAAGGGCTGAACCCACAGCTCGATGACCGCTCGCCTGCGCGTCTGCTTCGTGAGGGCGACATCGACGAGGTGGGGCCCGAGGTCATCGCCGCCGAGCGCGCGTTCCTCGTTGGCGGATGAGTGGCGAGGTCGCGTCCGTCGAGCCTGCTCGGACCTGGTTGGGGACACGAATGGTCGGCGAGTCAACAGTTCAGGGGCGGTTCGTCGACGTCGCGGATGCCCGCACGCTTGCCAACCTCCGCGCAGCGCTCGCGGCAAGCGCGATCCACTTCGGGCTCGACGACATCGACGCCGCGACGATTCGCCTGAAAGCGCCGCGGGCGTTCACGCAGACCGTGTCTCGGTTCGTGTACGAGCAGCGCGACGAGCAAGGATCCTTCGCCGGCATCCACTACGGCTCCCGCCTGGGCGACCCGTTCGTCAACTGGGCGATCTTCGAGCCGGCGCCCGACGCGCCGAGCCCCTTCCTGTCGACCTCGTCAGCTCCAGTCGAAGCGGACGACCCGGACCTCCACGCCGCCCTCGACGTTCTGGGGCTCGTGCTCGTCGGATCCCTCCGCGGCGTTTGACCTAAGCGGTCTTCTTGCGCCGGTTCGCGCTCTTGAGCTCGGAGATGAGCGCGTTGCGTCTCGCGATCGCGGCTGCGGCCTCCTCGGTGAGGAAGTCCCGCTTCCTCGAGGTCCTGCTACGCGTCGCCGTCACTTGCGCTTCTGAGCCAACTGGATCGGGTTGCCGTCCGGGTCTGCAACCCATGCGAGGCGGAGGTCGGACAGGAAGTCGTGCGGCGGGCTGAGCGAGGGCGCGCCCTCGCCAGCCAGCCGCGCGTAGTCGCGGTCCACATCGTCGGTCCACAGGACGATCTCGACGGGCCGGCCACCGAGGTTCGGGTTCAGACCGTGATCCGCGATCGCAGCGTCGACGGCGGCGATGCCGACGGTGAACCCGTCCAGGCTGACCTCCACGTGAACCGGCGTCCCCTCCTTCGGAGTGCGGAAGGTCTCGCGAAAGCCGAGAC
>JBOHBD010000186.1:0-14678 GCA_050698195.1 Gaiellaceae bacterium | reverse complement strand
GGCGCCGAGGCCGTTCTGGATCGTCACCATCACCGCCTCCTCGAAGCGACCCTCCAGCGCTCGTGCCGCGCTCTCGACCTCGGTCGCCTTGGTCGCGAGGATCCCGATCGCGAACTCTGGGAGTCGGCCAGGGTGGGACGTCGCCTCGACCTCGACCGAGAGCTCGCTCAGGCCCGACACCCGTAGCCCGTGTCTCCGCAGCGCGAGCGCGTGTTCCTCGCGACGTGTGAGCACGACGACCGGAACGATCTGAGCGAGGTGGGCGGCAACGAGGCTTCCGATTGCGCCCGCGCCGATCACGCAGACTCGGGGCCCTCCTGCTTGACTCGGTTCTCGGGGTGGGGTAGGTTCGGTTATACGAACTCTGGTTCTGTTCACCGAACAGCGATCGTAGACGACTCCCGGCCTCGCGCCAAGCCCGAGGCGAGGAGGGGGAACGCGACGCCCGTGTCCGTACCGTTCAGGATCGGCGTGATCCAGCTGGCGATGGAGCCGGTGGCGGACGTGCTCGCGCACGCCCGAGCCCTCGACCGAGCCGGGTTCGACACGCTCTGGCTGGCCGAACCCCAGTTCTGGTGGAGAAAGCACTCTCTCGAGGCACGCTCGTCGACGGCGGTGTCCGCGCTCGTCGCGCACGAGACGGAGCGTCTCGCGGTCGGCTGGGGGATCGTCTCTCCCTACAGCCGCCATCCTCTGCAGATCGCCGCCGAAGCACGTGTGGTACAGGAGGTCGCGGGCGAGGGTCGCTTCTACCTGGGACTGGGCCCGTCGAAGATCTTCATGAAGCACGCCGGGATCGGGGTGGACGCCCCCGCCAGGCCGTACACGGCGGTGCGCGAGGCGATCGAGATCGTCCGCGAGGTGCTCGCCGGCGAGACGGTCTCCTACAGGGGCCGCGAGTTCGTCGCGGAGATCCCGTCGCTCAAGCCGGACGCCGAGGCTCCGCGCTGGCGCGTGCCCCTCTACATCGCGGGTACCGGGCCCCGCTTGCAGCGTGCCGCGGGCGAGATCGCGGACGGGCTGCTCACCGCCAGCATCACCACGCCGGCCTTTGTGCGGTACGCACGGGCGAACATGCACGAGGGTGCGAAGCTGGCGGGACGCGACGCGGACGACCTCGATCTCGGCAGCGTCGTCGTCGCCAGCGTGGGCCTCGATCGGCGCGGCGGGCGCGAGGGCGCGCGCGAGATCGCAGCGATGTACCTCGCGAACAAGGTGCAGAACATCCAGGGTTCGGCCGACGTGCTGCTCGAGCTCGCCGGACTCACGCACGACGAGATCGCGCCCATCGCCGAGGCGATGGAGTCTGGTGGACGGCAGGCTGCGGCGCGGGCGGTCAGCGACGAGATCCTGGACAAGGTGATACCGGTCGCGGGCACCCCGGACGACTGCATCGAGGCGATCGAGAAGTACCGCGAAGCGGGCTGCACACATCTCATGCTCGAGCTGTGGGGAGACGACCGCCTCGAGCAGATCGCGCTCTTCGAGCGACACGTCCTCCCACACGTCACACGCTGATGCTCGATCCCTCGCTCGTCGAGAGCATCACGACAGGTGTCGACGAGGCGCGGCTCGTCGAGACAGCGTGCGGCGCAGTTGCGATCTCGAGCCCGACGGGCGAGGAGCAGGAGATCGGCGACTATTTCCGTGAGCGCTTCGAGGAGGCGGGGCTGCGGGTCACGTGGCAGGAGGTCGAAGACGGACGGCCCAACGTCGTGGGAACGCTCCAGGGAGCCGCCGAGGGCAGGGCGCTGATGCTCAACGGGCACATGGACACCTCCTACTCGGGGCGCGAGCCTTGGCTCCACGGGGACGGCTTCAAGCTCGTCCCCAGAGTGGGCGAGGGGCGGATCACCGGTCTCGGGATCGCAAACATGAAGGGGGCGCTGGCGTGCTACGTCGAGGCCGTTCGCGCCCTCAGGGACGCGGGTGTCCGCCTGGCCGGTGACCTCGTCGTGGCGGCAGTCTGCGGCGAGATCGAGAAGACCCAGTGGGGGGAAGCCCGGGGAAGCGAGTACCGCGGCTACGGCGTAGGCACCCGGCATCTGGTCGCACACGGGTGTGTCGCGGACATGTGCCTACTCGGCGAGCCGACCGAGCAGGCGCTGGTCCTCGCCCACTACGGGGCGGTCTGGATGCGTCTCTCCACGAAGGGCACGTTCGTCCACACTGCGTTCTCCCAGGGTAGGCTCGACGAGAACGCCGTCGTGCGGATGCGCAACGTGCTCGACGCGGTGCTCGAGTGGATCCCCGAGTGGGAGGCGCGCACGGCCGTCGACGGCCTTTCGGGTGTCGTGTCCATCGGTGCGCTCAGCGCCGGCTTCCCGTGGCGGGCGAGCAGGACGCCGGCCCGCTCCGACCTCTTCCTCGACGTCCGAACGCCTCCGCGCATGTCGTCGGCCGAGGCGCGCCGAGAGCTCGCACGTTTCGTCCAGACGCTCCGGGACCGCTTCCCCGAGCACGGAATCGAGTCGGAGCTCTACGTCACGGTGCCGGGTGCCGAGATCGACGGCGACCACGAGCTCGTCGGTGCCGTGGAGGCGGCGCACAGCGCGGTCTTCGGTGCCGCGCCTCCGCGTGCCGTGCTGCGCTGGACCGCCGACTCGTCCGTGCTCGCGGCGCATGGCATCCCGACGCTGAACTACGGCGTCGCCAGCGGGCTTCCCGGTGGATCGGGGGAGAGTGTCGCCATCGACGAGCTCGCCGATACGGCACGGGTCTACGCCCTCACCATCGCCGACGTCTGCGGAGTCGTCTGAGCACATCATGGCGTCTGCGATCGGAGTCGACATCGGCGGGACCTTCACCGACACCGTGGTGATGGACAGCCAGGGCGGAGTCAGCACGTACAAGAGCCCGACCACGCCGGACGACCTCATCGGAGGCCTTCTCGCCAACATCGTGCTCGCCGCAGGGAACGAAGGCCGCGACGTCGGCAAGTTCCTGGGCGACGTCGCCCGCGTTGGCCATGGCACAACTGCCGCGACGAACGCCTTCATCGAGCGACGTGGTGCGCGGGTCGGGCTCGTCACCACCCGCGGCTTCGAGGACACGATCTTCCAGCAGCGGATGCTCGGCATGACTGCCGGGCTCACCCGGGACGAGGTCACCGACTACTCGCGGCGAGCCGTACCGGAGCCTCTCTGTCCTCCCTGGCGCGTGATGGCGGTCCGCGAGAGACTCGACTGGCGCGGCGACGTCGTCATGCCGCTCGTCGAGGACGACGTGCGCGCTGCGGCACGGAAGCTCGCGGCCGAGCAGGTCGAGGCCGTGGCCGTCTGCTTCCTGTGGTCCTTCAAGAACCCAGCGCACGAGCGGCGCGCTGCCGAGCTTCTCGCGGAGAGCCTGCCCGGTGTCTATCTCTCCGTCTCGAGCGACGTGGCCCCCCGACTCGGGGAGTACGAGCGGATGGCCACCACGCTCGTGAACGCCTACCTCGGTCCGGGCATCGCGCGCTATGCCGACACGCTCGAATCGCGCCTCGCCGAGCAGGGGTACCGAGCGCGCGTCCTGCTGCTCGACTCGGCGGGCGGGATGATGACTCCGGGCGAAGCGAGGCGGCAGCCCGTGCGTCTCCTCGTCTCCGGGCCGTCCGGAGGCTTGACGGCGTCGGAGCGGCTCGGCGAGGCGCTGGGTCACAGAAACGTGATCACGTTCGACATGGGCGGAACGTCCGCCGATGTCGGCCTGATCGTCGACGGTGTGCCGCTGCGCCGGCACGAGACCGAGGTCGGCAAGTACCACCTGCTGCTGTCGATGGCCGACATCACCGCCATCGGCGCCGGCGGCGGCTCGATCGCGCGCGTCGAAGGAGGCGGCTACCTGCGCGTGGGGCCCGAGAGCGCAGGAGCCGATCCGGGCCCCGCCTGCTACGGCCGCGGCGGGGAGTATCCGACAGTCACCGACGCGGATCTCGTGCTCGGGATCCTCGACCCGGACCGGTTCCTCGGCGGCCGGCTGACTCTCGACCGGGCAGCCGCGGAACGAGCGCTCGAGACGCACGTCGCCGGGCCGCTCGGCATGTCCGTCGCGGAGGCCGCCGCAGGCGTCAAACGAATCGTCGACAACCGCATGGCGGATCTCCTCCGCACGGTCACGCTCGAGCGTGGACACGATCCGCGCGCGTTCGTGCTCTACGCGTTCGGCGGCGCGGGGCCGATGCACGCGGCGTCGTTCGCGCTCGACCTCGTCGACACGATCGTCGTCCCCGCAACACAGTCGGTGCACTCGGCGCTCGGTGCGATCGCGTCGAACGTCCACGTCGTGTGCGAGAGATCCGAGCCGATGCGGGTCCAGCGCGGAGAACTTCCGGACGCCGGACGCGTCCTCGAGATCCTCGACGAGCTCGAGCGACAGGCGGACGCGGCCTTGGCCGAGCAAGGCGTGGGGCCCGAAGATCGGCTCTTCGACCGATGGGTCGAGATGCGCTACGCGCGTCAGACGAAGGAGCTCCGCGTCCCGCTGGACTCGCCGGACGCGCTCTACGACGACTTCGAGCAGCTTTACGCGCGGCGCTACGGGCCGGAGTCGGTTCCGAGCGGGGTCGGCTACGAGCTCGTGACCTTCTCGGTGGAGGCCCGCGGGCGCCTTGCACGCCCCGGCTACCGGGTCACGCCGCCCGAGGGCCCCGATCCGACGCGGGCCCAGCGAGGAAGGCGTGACGCCTTCGACCCGGTCGAGCAGCGGTTCGTGCCGCATGACATCCTCGACGGAGAGGCGTTGCGCCCGCAGAACCGGATCGACGGGCCCGCCATCGTCGAGTTCCCCGGCACGACGGTGGCCGTCGCCACAGGCCAGACCGCCGTCGTCGACGAGCTGGAGAACATCGCGATCGGATGGTCGGCGTGACGGCGATCGCGGTCGAAAGCCTGCCGTTCGTGCACGGGCCGAGCCCCGCAGACTGGGACGAGCTCACACGCGAGCTCGCCGTCGACTCGGTCACGTTCGAGGTCGTCCGGCACAAGCTCGAGGCGATCAACGAGGAGCAGGGGCTCGCGCTCAAAGCAGTCTCCGCCTCTCCCGTGGTCAGCCAGGCGAGCGACTTCGGCAACGGCCTGTACCTCCCCGGCGGCGAGCTCGTCTCGATGGGGCCCGAGATCGTCTTCCACGCCGGCTGCATGCCGATCGTGATCCGCAACGTGATTGCCGACTGCTCCGAGAACCCGGGGATCTTCGAGGGCGACATGTTCGCGGTCAACGACCCGTACAAGGGTGCGATCCACCACCCCGACCTCTGCCTCGTGGCGCCGATCCATCACGAGGGGGCACCCATCGCCTGGGCGGGAGTCGCGTCGCACCAGGTGGACATGGGCGGCATGACGGTCGGCAGCCTGTGTGTGAAGGCAAAGGAGAAGCAGCAGGAGGGGCTCATGCTTCCGCCGATCAAGCTCGTCGAACGGGGTGAAGTGCGCGAGGACGTGTGGCGCCTGATCCTCAACATGACCCGTCAGCCCCAGATGGTCGGCCTCGACCTGAAGGGATTCGTCGCCTCGAACGTGATCGCAAGACGTCGACTGCTCGCACTCGTCGGGGAGTACGGCGTCGACACCGTGACGACGGTCATGCGCGAGCTGATCCGCTACTCGGAGCGTCGCTTCCGCGAGCGCCTGATGTCGCTTCCGGACGGGGAGGTCCGATCGCAGGGGTTCCTCGACCACGACGGCCACGAGAACCGCATCTACCGGACCGACGTGCGGCTGACGAAGGAGGGCGACACCATCCGTTTCGACTTCTCCGAGTCCTCGCCGCAGGCGCCCGGCTTCGTGAACTGCACGAAGGCGGGACTGGTCGGGGCGGTCTTCGGCGGCGTCGCCCCGCTTCTCTGCCACCGGATCCCATGGAACCAGGGGATCTTCAACGCGCTCGAGATCGTGGCTCCGGAAGGGCTCGTGTGCAACGCCACCTCACCCGCTCCGACATCAGCGGCCACCATCGCCGAGGCGTGGATGATCGTGAACACGGTCGTTCACGCCACTTCGAAGCTCGTCGCGTCTTCCGAGACCGTGTGGAATCGCGCCCAGGCGGTGACTCATGGCACGTTCGACTCCCTTCACATCGGCGACCGAAACCAGCATGGCGAGCCGTTCGGCACCCATCTGATGGAGGCGCAACTCGGCGGCGGTGGGGCAACCGCGATCGCCGACGGCCTGGATCAGTCAGGTGGGTTTCCGTCGCTCCGGCCCCGGATCCCCAACGTCGAGGCGAGCGAGATGCACGCTCCGCTTCTGTACCTCTACCGCTCGTTCTTCCCGAGCTCGGGGGGCGGCGGCCGCTTCCGCGGCGGCCGCGCGTCGGGAGTGGCTCTGACCCCCTACGGCGTCGATCGTCTTCGCTGCGTCTTCAACACCCACGGCGTCGAGTCGCCGGTGTCGCTCGGCCTCTTCGGCGGCATGCCCGGAGTCACGAACCGCCACACGCTCGTCCGACGGTCGCGGGTGTTCGAGCTGCTCCACGACGCAAGTCTCGCGCTCGAGCTCCGCTCGCCGTCATCCCCGCTCGATCTCGAGCAACTCGGCGGAGAGGTCCTGACGCTCCCGGCGAAGACGGACGAGTTCGAGGTCGAGCCCGGGGACGTGCTCGAGTATCGCTGGGCGGGTGGCGGCGGGCTGGGCGACCCGCTCGAGCGCGAGCCGGAGCTGGTGGGACGCGACGTCGAGTGGCGGGTCGTCTCGAACGCCCATGCGGAGAGCGTGTACGGCGTCGTACTGCGCGACGGGGACGTCGACGTGGGGGCAACGGAGGAGCGTCGCACGACCTTGCGTCGAGCCCGTCTCGCCGCCGCCGAGAAGCCGAACGACGGTTCCGCCGACGAACGCGGGGAACACGTGGCGTCGCTCGGTCCCTCGCTTCGGGTCGAGCGTCAGGGGGCTGCGCTTCAGCTCGCGTGCGTCTGCGGGAAGGTCTTCGGTCCGACCGAGGGCAACTGGAAGCTCGCCGCCGCGCGCCTTCCGCTCGAGGGCGCGAGGTTGCCGCCGGGAGTCGTCGTCCACGAGCAGCTCGAGCTCGTGCAGTACCTCTGTCCCAGGTGCGGGGTGCTGCATGCGACTGAGGTCGAGGAGCGAGGTGCGGGCCCACTCCACGACCTCGCCGTTCGCTGGGAGGTCTCGCCATGAGCGTGAAGGCTCAGCCGGGTGAGAGCCGGTCCGTCACCAGGGTGATGGACGTCCTCGATCTGTTCGGCAAGGTGCACGAGCAGCTGACGCTGACCGAGATCAGTCGACGCCTGGGAGTTCCGAAGAGCTCCGCACACGCGCTGCTGCAAGCGATGCGCCGGCGAGGGTACCTGGCTTGGGACCCGAACACGAAGGGCTTCTCGATCGGCCTGAGTGTCGTGGCGCTCTCGCAGGCCGCGCCTGTTCTGCGCACGCTCCAGCAGCGAGCTCGACCGCACATGGAGAGGCTCGCGGACGGGCTCCGCGAGACCGTCATGCTGGGCGCGATCGAAGCGGAGAGCGTCGTCTGCGTCGACACGGTCGAGAGTCCCGATCCGATCCGCTTCGCGGTTCAGCTCGGCGAGCGGCGTCCCCTGCACTGCACGAGTCTGGGGAAGCTGTACCTCGCGAGCCTGACCGACGACGAGGTGCGCCGGATCCTCTCGGGGAGCGGCCTCGGTCGCGAGACCGCTGGGACGATCACCGTCGTCGAGGAGCTGCTCGAGCAGCTGCGCGAGGTCCGGCGACGCGGCACCGCGACGAACAAGGCCGAGAGCATCGACGGTGTCTACGCCTTCGGAGTCGCGATAGCGCCTCGGCCCGGAGTGCCTTTCGCGGGACTCTCGGTCGTGGGTGTCGCGGAGCGCATGGAAGCCAAGGAAGCGCGCGTGGTCGCCCAGCTTCTCGAGGCGGCAGGCCGGCTCTCGGGGGAGCTCGGCCCCACGCTTGACATGTCAGCGAGCCGAGCGGATCCTGGCTCGGAGAGGAAGGAGTGAGGGCAATGCTGCGTCTCAGTGCGGCGATTGCAGCGATCGCGTTGGCCACGGGGGTCAGCGCCTCGGCGGGCGTCGGCGCCCACGAGCAAACGACGACGATCGACTACGCGACGTCCTTCGGAAGCTTCGGGAGGGACGCCTATGTCTACGTGGCGATCGAACGGGGATACTTCCGGGACGCGGGGTTCGAGGTCAGGGTGACCAACGGCACCGGGTCCGTCGACAACATCAAGCTGGTGGCCGCGGGGCGGCTCGACTATGCGCCGGTCGACATCGGGGCGCTGGTCGTGACGAAGGCAAACGAGGGGATCCCGGTCAAGGTCACGTCGGTCATTCATCAGAACACGCTTTCGGCGCTGTTCACGCTGGCGGAGACCGGCATCACGACGCCGAAGCAGCTCGAGGGGAAGACGATCGCGGACTCCCCGGCGTCGACCGTGCGGGTGCTCTTCCCGATCTACGCGAAGAAGGCCGGGATCGACGCTTCGAGAGTCACGTGGCGCGATGCCGCTCCGCCCGCGTTACCGGCGCTGCTGGCGACCAAGCAGGTCGACGCGATCGGACAGTTCACCGTGGGAGTCCCGCTGATACGCACGGCGGCGGGGGGCCGAGCGCTTCGCCTGCACAAGTACTCGAAGGTCCTTCCGAACATGCTCGGGATCGGGATCATCGCGTCGGAGCAGAAGATCCAGTCGAACGCGGGCGAGGTGCGCCGCTTCAACCGAGCGCTTCTGCGTGGCCTCAAGTGGTCGATCGACAATCCCGGAGCTGCGGGCTGGATCCTCAAGAAGTACAACCCACTCGCGGACCCGATCGTCGCCGGGAACGAGCTTCGCATCATGAAGAACTTCGCGCAGAACAAACTGACGAGGACGCGCGGCAACGGCGTCGGCTACATCGACATCGGCAAGGTCTTGTCGACGATCAGCATCGTCCGGAACGGCTTCAGGATCACGAAGCCCGTTCCCGCGACCGACATCTACACGAACGTCGCCGTCCCGGCCCGGCGGACGGGCAAGACGAGATAGCCAGGGATTCCCTCATCCGGATCGAGCGCGTCTCGAAGGTGTTCGAGACGCGCTCGGGTTCGCCGGTAACGGCCCTCGAAGAGATCGATCTCGAAGTCGGCGCGGAGGAGTTCGTCACGGTGGTCGGACGGTCGGGCTGCGGCAAGTCCACCCTGCTGCGCCTCATCGCCGGGTTGGTGCCGCTCTCGAGGGGGCGGATCACGATCGGCGCCCGAGCTGTCGACGGACCTCGGAACGACGTCGGCCTGATGTTTCAGCAGCCCGCCCTCATGCCGTGGCGCACCGTGCTGCAGAACGTCCTGTTTCCGGTCGAGATCCTGGGTCTCGACCGGCGCGCCGCTCGCTCCAAGGCGGAGGAGCTTCTCTCGCTCGTGGGACTCGAAGGGTTCGAGAATCGTCGCCCCTGGGAGCTCTCGGGCGGGATGCAGCAGCGCGTTGCGCTGTGCCGGGCGCTCATCCACGAGCCTCGAGTGCTGCTCATGGACGAACCGTTCGCCGCGCTCGACGCTCTGACCCGGGAGGAGCTCTCGTTGGAGCTTCAGCGAATCTGGAGCGACCGGCGGGCGACTATCGTCTTCGTCACGCACTCGATTCCCGAAGCGGCAATTCTCTCCGACCGTATCGTCGTGCTCACGCCCCGTCCGGGTCGCGTCGCCCGGGTCGTCGATGTCACGGTGCCGCGGCCACGCGCGTTCGGAGACGAGTTCCACGCGGAAGCGCTGGCTCGTGCCGAGGAGGACGTACGGACCGTGCTCAGCGAACGACGCGAATCGGTGGAGAGAGTCGCATGAACGTGGTCAGCGAGCAGTTCGAGGGCACGAAGCTCGGTCGTCGTTCGGGGCGACGGGCCGTGAGCTTCCTCGCGCCCCTCGTAACGCTCTTGGCCCTTCTCGTCCTCTGGGATCTGGCGACGAGAGTCTTCGACTGGCCGATCTGGCTCGTACCGACGCCCAGGGACGTCGCCGAGTCTCTCTGGGACAACCGGTCGATCTTGCCGGAGCAATTCTGGGTGACGTTCCTCGAGACGGTTGGAGGATTCGGGCTCGCCGTCCTGATCGGGATACCGCTTGCGATCGCGATTGCGGAGTCGCCGCTGCTCGAGCTCACCATCTACCCGATCCTGCTCGCGCTCAACGCCGTCCCCAAGATCGCGATCGCACCGATCCTCCTCCTGTGGATGGGATTCGGGTACGGGCCGAAGATCGTCGTATCCCTCCTTCTCTGCGTCTTCCCAATCGTCATCGGGACCGCGACAGGACTCAAGTCGACGCCTCCCGAGTTCGTCGAGCTTGCGCGTTCGCTGACTGCGACTCGGCGTCAGATGTTCGTGAAGATCCGCTTTCCCGCAGCAATGCCGCACGTCTTCGTCGGTCTGAAGGTGGCGATCTCGCTGGCCGTAATCGGCGCCGTGATCGGGGAGTTCGTGGGGTCGTCCCAGGGGCTCGGCTGGGTGATCCTGAATACGCAGTCCAACCTCGACACACCGCTCGCCTTCGCAGCGATGGCGCTCCTGGCCCTCATGAGCATCGTTCTCTTCTATGCGCTCGTCGCGCTCGAGCGGCTACTCGTGCCGTGGTCCGAGCACATGCACACGGAGTAGGGACCGGCATTGTGGTGTCAGCCTGGTCATCCCGGCAGTGGCGCTGCCGGCTCCGGCCGGGCTGACCGTGGAGTTCAACGGCGACGCCGAGCTCCCGCCCATCGAGCAGGGAACGCGGGATGCGGACGATCGCCTCGTGAGCATCGGCCTGGACTAGGCTCAGTCGCCGTGGCTCCCGACACCGGCCAGCTGGATCGCCTCCGCGTCCTGGTAGACGCGGGAATCGCGTTGAGCTCGGAGCTCTCGCTCGACGCGCTACTCCAGCGGATCGTCGAGACCTCCGCAGAGCTCACCGGCGCTCGCTACGCGGCACTCGGGATCATCGACGCGACGGGTCAAGCGCTCGAGGGGTTCTTCACGACTGGCATCGATGCGGAGACCTACGCGGCCATCGGCGAGCTTCCGCGCGGTCGCGGGATCCTCGGAGTCCTGATCCGAGAGGCTCGTCCGCTTCGCCTGCACGACATCGCCGACGACCCGAGATCGGTTGGATTCCCACCAAGCCACCCTCCGATGAAGACGTTCCTCGGCGTCCCGATCCTGCTGCGAGGCACCGGGTACGGCAACCTCTACCTCACCGAGAAGGAGGGCGGCGGCGACTTCACGGAGGAGGACGAGGAGCTGACGCAGCTGCTCGCCGCGCAGGCCGCCGTCGCAGTCGAGAACGCTCGGCTGTATGAGTCCTCGACGCGGTGGCTGCGCCAGCTCGAGACGCTGAACGAGATCGGCAACGCGCTCGCATCGGAGCTCGAGCTCGAGCCTCTCCTCGCGCTCGTCGTCCGGCGGCTGCGCGATCTCGTCCACGCCCGTCTCGTACTCGTCACGCTCCCCGATACGGAGTCGACGCTTCGGATCGCCGCTGCGGACGGAACCCCGGACGACGTCACGGACATGAGCCTCGAGCTCGTGTCCTCGAAGGCGGGCCGGGTCCTCGAGCGCGGGCGCAGCGAGCGCGTCGACTCCTTGCTCGACGATCCCGAGGTGGACCAGCTCGCCGCACGCCAATTCGGTGCCCACACAGGCCTCTACGTGCCCCTTCTCCACCAGAACCGCGCGATCGGCGTCCTGATCGCTCATGACAAGGCGGGGCAGAATCCGCGCTTCTCGGACGACGACCTCCGAGTCGCCGAGACACTCGCGGCTCGTGCGGCGATCGCCGTCGACCTCTCGCGCCGCGTGAGCCGCGACGCCGTCAGTCGCGTCGTCGAGGCCCAGGAGCTCGAGCGAAGCAGGCTGGCGCGCGAGCTGCACGACGAGACCGGGCAGGCGCTCACCTCCATCCTCTTGGGACTGAAGACGCTCGAGCAGTCGGTGGGGGCGGGCGAGGAGGCGGACGCCGTCGCCGCACTGCGCGACCTCGTCGTCTCGACGCTGCAAGACGTGCGCCGGCTCGCCGTGGAGCTCCGTCCCGCAGTGCTCGACGACTTCGGCCTGGGGCCTGCGCTCGAGCGGCTCGTCCACACGCACCGCGAGCAGGCTCACGTCGCGATCGACTTCGAGGAGCACCTGAGAGAGGAGCGGCTGCCCAACGATGTCGAGACGACGCTCTATCGCATCGTCCAGGAGGCGCTGACCAACGTCGCCAAGCATGCAGGAGCCACGCGGATCAGCATCCTCCTGACGCGGAAGGAAGCGTCGGTCGTGGTCGTGGTCGAGGACGACGGGCGGGGGTTCGACCCTCTCGAGACCCGTCCCGACGCCCTCGGTCTCGCCGGGATGCGCGAGCGTGTCGGCCTGCTCGGCGGCCGGCTCACGCTCGAGGCGGAGCCGGGAGTTGGGACGACCGTCGTCGCCGAGGTCCCCGTCCGATGAGCATCCGCGTCCTCATCGTCGACGACCATGCGATCGTCCGGAGCGGCCTGCGGCGCGTTCTCGACGCCGAGGCGGACATCGAGACGGTCGCCGAGGCTCCCAGCGCTGAGCGTGCCGTCTTCGAGGCCCTCGAGCACGAGCCGGACGTCGTTCTCATGGACGTGGTCATGCCGGACCAGAGCGGCATCGAGGGCATGCCGGCCCTTCTGCGCGCGAACCCGAACCTCAAGGTGCTCGTCCTCTCGATGCAGGACGACCCCAGCTACGTCCGCGAGGCGTTCGACGCGGGCGCCAGCGGCTACGTCCTCAAGGAGGCCGCGGACACCGAGGTCGTCGGCGCGATTCGCGCCGTCGCCTCGGGCGAGCAGTACGTCCACCCGGTGCTCGGCGCGCGGCTGATCGCCGCCGACGCCGAAGAACGACGAAGGGCGGAGTCGGATCCGCTCTCGGACCGCGAGCGCCAAGTGCTCAGGCTGCTCGCGCTCGGACACACGAACCAGGAGATCGCAGCGCAGCTCTACATCTCGGTCCGCACCGCGGAGACGCACCGGGCACACCTCATGCGGAAGCTCGGGCTCTCGAGCCGGGCCGAGCTCGTCCGGTACGCGATCGAGAACGAGATGCTGACCGACGACTGACTACCGGACGACGAGCACGTCGCACGGCGCCCGCCGCAGGACGGCGGCACTCACTGAGCCGAGGACCAGGCGACGCAGTGCGCTTCGGCGCCCGACGACCACGAGGTCCGCGTCGAGGCCCTCGGCCGCATCGACGATCGCGGCGGCCGGCTCCCCGACCGGCTCCAGGTACAGCGCCGTGATCTGCCGGCCGAGGAGATGCTCTCTGGCGCTGTCCACCATCTGTCCGTCCGGCACGCCTGGACGTCTGGCGCCGACGACCGCGAGCGTCGACCCGTAGCCGACGAGATCGGCTGCGGCGTCGAGCGCGCGACGCGCACCTTCCGATCCGTCGTACCCCACGACGATCTTCCTCGAACGAGCTGCCATGGAGAGAAGCTTGCGCCCCACCTGACCGATTCGCCTCCGAGCCCAACCCGATTCCGGGTGCGGACAACTACGCACGCCGCGAGAGAGAAGGGTGGCTTGCGCCGCCCGTCTGCGCGTGCTCCGGGAGGTCGGAGCCGACTGCCGATCCGAAGCTCTCCTCGACCTCGGTTCAGCGAATGGCCGATGCCATCGTCGCCCTCGGCTTGACGGCCTTCCCCTCCGGCACTCGGCCGAACACCGCGAACGCGCGAGATCAGTGGAAACCCGCAGCGGAATGGAAGCGGACCACGGACGCCGCGAGACACGCGTGCTCCTACGGTGGACTGGCATCCGTACCGAGGAGGAGTCGAGAGTGTCTACGTACAGGAGCAACGCAGTCCTACGAGTCCGCCAGCGGCGCCGAGTCGGGCTCGGGGGTCTTCGTCACCGTCGTCGCCGTCTTTCTCGGAATCGCCGTCGCCGTGCTCTCGATCGTCGCTGTCGTTCTCGTCAAGACCGCGGATGACGCGCGGGACGAGGCGAAGGCGGCAGCCGGCACCGACCATTCGAGTCACTCCGAGACCGTGTCGAGCGCGGTCAGCCTGCCGCTCCAGAGCTTCGCGGGAGCGACGGGCGAGAACCCCGAAGCGCTGGCGGAGGCGCACGCCGCTTACGATGCGGCCCTTCCACCGGTCCCGGCGGGCGACCTGGTCAAGGTGCACATGACGCTCAAGGACATGGTCGTCGAGATCGCGCCGGGCGTGACGTACAACACCTGGGCCTTCGACGGGCACGGCGCGCCTGGTCCCATCGTCCACGTCCGCGAAGGGCAGACCGTCGAGATGACGCTGACGAACGGTGGGGCGATCCCGCACTCGATCGACTTCCATGCGGCGCGGATCGCGCCGAACGTCGCCTTCCGTGACGTCGCCCCGGGAGACTCGTTCACGTTCCGGTTCGAGGCGAACGACCCCGGTGTCTACATGTACCACTGCGGGACGAAGCCCGTCCTCGCGCACATCGCCAACGGCATGTACGGCGCGATCGTGGTCGATCCCGCCACGCCGCTGCCGCAGGCCGACCGCGAGTACGTCCTCGTCGCGAGCGAGTGGTACCTGACCGGAGACGGTGTCTCGAAGCCGGCCTCGCTCGACATGGCGAAGGCGCGGGCGATGATGCCCGACTGGACGACGTTCAACGGCTACGCGAACCAGTACGTGACCCATCCGCTCCAGGCCTATCCCGGCGACACCGTCCGGCTCTACGTCGTCGCAGCGGGCCCGACGCTCGACACCGACTTCCACGTCGTCGGCACGATCTTCGAC
>JBOHBD010000185.1:0-6864 GCA_050698195.1 Gaiellaceae bacterium | reverse complement strand
GCGGGTGGTGGGCTGGGGTGCCCCACTGGACGTGGCCATGATTCCTGAGGTCATCGCGATCTTCGGGCCGACGGCGTCCGGAAAGTCAGCGGTCGCGGAGGCGCTCGCGACGGCGCTCGGCACCGAGGTCGTATCGGCGGACGCGCTGCAGGTCTACCGAGGCTTGCCGATCCTCACCAACCAGCCGCAGCGCCCGACACGGCTCGTGGCGATTCGCGGCCTCGGGGAGGAGATGTCGCTCGGCGAGTATGCGCGGCTCGCGCACGCCGACGTCGACGAGCTCGTCAGCTCGAGCCAGGTCGCCGTCGTCGCGGGCGGCACCGGCCTGTACCTCCGGGCGGCGCTCGTAGAACTGGCTGTGCCGCCGGCGCCCAGCAACGGGGCACGGGCACGGTGGGAGGCAGTGTACGACGCCGACCCGGCTGCGGCCCATGCTCGCCTGGCCGAGGTCGATCCCGTCGCCGCGACCGCCGTTCACGCGAACGACCGCCGCCGAGTCGTCCGCGCGCTCGAGCTGGCCGAGGCCGGAGCGTCGCTCGTTCCCGAACGTGACCGGCTCTGGTCGGAGGACCTGCGTCGGCCGGCGCTCGTCGTCGGGCTCGACGTGCCCCGCGAGGTGCTCGACGAGCGGATCTGCGCGCGTACCGAGGAGATGTTCGCCCGCGGCGTCGTCGCTGAGGTACGTCGCGCGCGTGCGGGCGACATCTCCCGCACGGCGGAGCAGGCGCTCGGGCTCGCGGAGCTCTCGGAGCTGACCGAGCGCGAAGCCTTCGAGCGCATCCTGGAGAGGACGCGACGGTACGCCGCGTACCAGCGGAAGTGGATGCGGCGGATTCCAGGCATCGTCATGATCGACGCCGACCGGCCTGCAACCGAGGTGGCGGATGCGATTCTCGAAGTGGCACGCGCTCGGTAACACCTACCTGCTCGTCGAGCGGTCGGATCTCGAGCTGCCGCTCGGCGCGGACGACGCCGTCCGGCTGTGCGATCCGAACCACGGCGTCGGCGCGGACGGCGTTCTCGAGATCGTGGACGTCCGCGGCCCCGAGGCCGACCTCGTCGTGTGGAACCCGGACGGATCGACGGCGGAGCTGTCCGGGAACGGCGTCCGGATCGCAGCCGTCTGGTTGGCCCGCCGCAGCGGGGTCGCGTTCCCGCGCCTCCGGCTCGGCGAGCGCGTCGTGCCTGCCCGTGTCGATGGGAACGAGGTCGAGGTCGACCTCGGCGAGGTGGAGGTCGGCCGGCCGGAGGCGCTCGACCTCGGCGAGGAGCGGATCGAGATCACACCCGTGTCCGTCGGCAACCCGCATGCGGTCATCAGGCGCGAGCCGTCGCACGACGAGATCGTGCGGCTCGGCCCGCTCGTCGAGAGGCACGAGCGCTTTCCGGCCCGCACGAACGTCCAGCTCGTCCGTCCCGACGGTGCGAGCGATCTCACGGTCGTGGTGTGGGAGCGCGGAGCCGGGGAGACGCTCGCGTCGGGCTCGAGCGCAGCAGCGGCCGCCGCTGCCGCGGTCGTGCACGGCTGGTGCGAGAGCCCCGTGCGGGTGCACCTGCCCGGCGGGACGCTCACCGTCGACATCCGCGAGGGACGAGCGATCCTGAGCGGACCGGTCGTCGAGATCTGCCGCGGTGAGACGGTCTAGCCTGTCTCGCTGAGCTCCACCAGGCGCTCGTCGGGATCTCGCAGGTACGCCGAGCGACCCCAGGGGTACTGGCGCGGCCCAACGAGGAAGGTGAGGCCCTGCCGGCGAAGCGTCTCGCAGGCGGCGTCGAGATCGGAGACCCCGAGCGCGACGTGGTCCTCATTCGGCGGGCCGTCGTCCATCGTCGCCGCGCGCTCGTGGACGAGGAGCTTCACGCCGCGCAGGGCGAAGATCGCGCCGCCCGGCCGGGTCGCCGCCGGCGCGGCACCGGCCAGCGTCTCGTAGAAGCGTCTCGCGGCTTCCACGTCGTCCGTGAAGAGCGCCACCTCGACCAGCTCGGTCACGTCGCGATCTCGAACTCTCGTAGCACGTCGTTGAGGGAGGTCTTGAGGTCGGTGGATGCGCTCCGCTCGCCGACGATGAGCGCACAGGGAAGCTGGTAGCGCCCGGCGGGGTACTCCTTCGGGCGCGTGCCGGGAAGCACGACCGACCGGGGCGGCACGTGGCCGCGCTGCTCGACCGGCTGAGACCCGGTGACGTCGATGATCGGGATCGAGGCCGACAGGACGACGTTCGGGGCGATCACCGCTCCGGCGCCCACGACCACGCCCTCGACGACGACCGCCCGCGACCCGAGGAACGCTCCGTCCTCGACGATCACGGGCCGCGCCTGGGGGGGCTCCAGCACGCCGCCGATGCCCACCCCGCCCGAGAGATGGACGTCGGCGCCGATCTGCGCGCACGACCCGACGGTCGCCCACGTGTCCACCATCGTCCGCGGGCCGACCCAGGCGCCGATGTTGACGAAGCCGGGCATCAGGACGACGCCCTCGGAGAGGAACGACCCGTACCGGGCGACCCCGGGGGGGACGACGCGCACGCCGCTCTCGGCGTAGTCGGCCTTGACCGGGATCTTGTCCAGGAAGCGCAGGCCCCCGACGTCCATGGGCTCGACCCGCCGTAGGCGGAAGTAGAGGAGGATCGCCTTTTTCGCCCACTCGTTGACGACCCACTCGCCGTCGCGTGGCTCGGCGACGCGTACCTCGCCGCGATCGAGGAGGCGGACGGCTTCCTCGATGGCCGCGGCATCGAGCGTGTCGCTCTCCCAGAGCTCGTCGATACGCCGCGCCAGATCCATCATCCGGCATCTTCGCGGATCGGCCCGGCGAGGAATCGCCGCAGCGTCTCGTACGCATGCACGAGGGCTGCGATCTCGACGAGCTCGTCCCGGCGATGCGCGTAGGCCGTGTGTCCGGGCCCGAAGTTGACGGCGTCGATCCCGTTCGCGCTGAAGTCGGCGGCGTTCGTCCATGCTTGCTTCGCCTCCACGTCGAGCTCGCCCGCCGCCCGGAGCGCCTCGACGAGCGGTGAGCCGGTCACGACGCTCGCGGGGGGCGCGTTGCCGAGGATCTCGAGCGTGGCCCCGTCGGGGACGAGCGACTGGACGTATGCCTCCGCGTCGGCCGGGGTCCGGTCCGGCGGATAGCGGAGGTTGAGCGTTGCGGTCGCGCGGTCGGGAATCACATTTCCCGCGATCCCCGCGTCGAGCCCGGTGAGGGCCAGCACCTCGTAGAACGTGAGCCCGTCCACACGAGCTTCGCGAGGCTCGAGCGACGCCAGCGGCCGGAGCCCCTCCAGCGCCCGGACGATTGCGTTGTCGGCAAGCCAGGGCCGCGCCGAGTGCCCACTCGTGCCGTGGAAGGTCAGCCGCGCGACGACGTTCCCGAGACACCCCGCCTGGATGCGCCCGTCGGTCGGCTCGAGCAGGATCGCGAGCGCGGTCTCGTGCACGGCGCTCGAGCTCGCGAAGAGGGCAGGGAGGGGGTCGTGCTCGACCGGGAGCTCCTCGCGGCCGAAGAGCAGGAGCGCGACGTCGTAGGGTCCTCGAGCCTCAGCCGTCGCCAGGTCCCGGACGAGCTCGATCGCGACCGCGACCCCGCCTTTCATGTCGCTCGCACCGAGCCCGTGCACGGCGCCCTCCGTGACGCGCCCGCGGAGGTTCTCCTGCGCGGGAACGGTGTCGTAGTGCCCGGCGAGAACGACGAGCGGGACGTTCGGTCGCCGTTCGGGGAGGAAGAGGTACGCCTCGTCCTCTGCGTACACCGCGGTGAGGCTCGCGGGCACGAGCCCGAGCAAGTGCTCGCGGATCTCGGCCTCTCGCAGGCTCTCGGACGGGATGTCCACGAGCTCGAGGGTCCGGTCGGCCAGGCGATCCGCGAGCCCGGTCACGGGCGGAGCCTACCTCGGCATAATCCTCTCGTGACCGCGCGCCAGCCCGATCCGGCACCCGGGGCGGAGCCGGAGCGCGGATTCGTCGTGGGGGTGTTCCCCAAGGGGGCCGACACCGAGACGGAGCTCGCCGAGCTTCGCGAGCTCGCGCGCACCGCCGGCGTCGCTCCGGTCGGCGAGATCGTGCAGCGGCGGGCCCGTCCCGACCCGCGGACGTTCGTCGGCAAGGGGAAGCTCACGGAGCTCAAGTCCGCCTACGCCGCGTCCTCGGCCGAGGTGCTGCTCGTCGACGAGGAGCTCAGCCCGACGCAGCAGCGCTCCCTCGAGGACGCCCTGAAGGCACGCGTCGTCGATCGCACGCAGCTGATCCTGGACATCTTCGCCCAGCACGCGCGAAGCGCCGAGGGGAAGCTCCAGGTGGAGCTCGCCCAGCTCGAGTACAACCTGCCCCGCATGCGGGGCATGTGGCAGCACCTCGAGCGGCTCGGCGGCGGTGTCGGGACGCGAGGGCCGGGAGAGAGCCAGCTCGAGAGCGACCGCCGGCTGGCGCGGACACGGGTCTCCCTGGTCAAGCGCCGACTGCAGGATCTGAGCGGGCAGCGCGCGACGCGCCGCAAGGAGCGCGCGCGCACGACCTCCCCGACGATCGCTCTCGCCGGGTACACGAACGTCGGCAAGTCGACGCTGCTCAACGCGCTCACCGGCGCAGCGGCCTCGGTCGACGACCGGCTCTTCGAGACGCTCGATCCGACGACGCGCGCGTTCGAGCACGAGGGAAAGCGCTACCTCGTGACCGACACGGTCGGATTCATCCGCCGGCTCCCGACCCAGCTCGTCGAAGGATTCGCGGCGACGCTCGAGGAGACCCTCGTCGCCGACCTCGTTCTCCATGTCGCAGACGCGTCTCTGCCCGAGGATCGGTTGCGCGAGACGATCGGGGCGGTGCAGGCCGTCCTCACCGAGATCGGCGTCGACGATGTCCCCGTGGAGCTCGTGCTCAACAAGGTCGACCTGCTCGACCCACTCGCCCGCCGCCGCCTCGCGCACGCCTTCCCGCGCGCGCTCCAGATCTCGGCGGAGACGGGGGAGGGCCTGGACGCGCTCCGAGCACGCGTCGCGGAGCTCTTCTCGGATCGGTTCGAGGACGTCCGCCTGCTCGTGCCGTACGAGGATGGGCGGCGGCTGGCGGAGCTCTACGACCTCGGCGCTCCGATCGCCGAGCGCCGCGACACACCGGAGGGCGTGCGCGTCCGAGCCCGGCTGCCGCGCCGGGAGATCCCGCGGTTCGCCCAGTTCCTCGTTGCCGGGCACGCCGACGACGCAGAGGCATCCAGACGGTGATCGAGGTCGCAGTGCGGCGCGTGCGCGAGGGCGCGGTGCTTCCGACGCAGGCGTACGAAGGCGACGCGGGCCTCGACCTGACGGCGTGTGAGGACGTCACCCTCGGCCCCGGCGAGCGAGCGAGCGTGGGAACCGGCATCGCCGTCGAGATCCCGGCGGGTCACGCCGGGTTCGTGCAGCCGCGCTCCGGCCTCGCGGCACGGCACGGCATCACCATCGTGAACTCCCCAGGCCTCGTCGACTCCGGCTATCGAGGCGAGGTGATGGTGGTTCTCCTGAACACCGATCTCGGAGAGAGCTTCACGGTCGAAGCGGGCACGCGGATCGCGCAGCTCGTCGTGCTGCGGGTCCCGGAGGTCGACGTCGTTGAGGTCGAGGCGCTGGCCGAGAGCGAGCGCGGCCCGCGCGGGCACGGCTCGTCCGGAGCGTGATGGGGGAGCCGCGGGTCCGGGTATCGGCGATTCTCCGCTGGCGAGGGCGGATCCTGCTCCTCCGCCACGAGAAGGGGTCCGAGGAGGTCTGGTTGCTTCCGGGCGGAGGCGTCCGCAGCGGCGAGAGCCTGCTTCGGGCGCTGCGGCGCGAGCTGTGGGAGGAGACGGGGCTCTTTCCGGAGGGAACGGAGGTGCCGCTCGAGGGTCCGGTCGCGCTCGTCGACTCGATCGCACCGCGTGCGAGCCTGACGCGCAAGCACGTCGTCCACGTCATCTTCGCCGCGGACGTCTCGGGGTCCCTCGAAGACGTGACCTCGCAGGATGCGGCGGTGCGTGGCCACCGCGCGTTCCGACTGCAGGAGCTGGACTCGATCTCGCTCCACCCGCCGATCCAGCGCTTCCTTCAGCGCTGGCAGCCCGGCGATCCGGCAGTCTACCTCGGCGAGATGTGGGTGCCCTAACAGTCGCTTCGGCACGCTCTCGGCACGCTTCGTATCCCACTCGTATACGCCTCGACGCTACGCTGGCAGCGGGTGGTGGGCTGGGGTGCCCCTCGGGAAGCCCGCTCTCAGCGGCGGCCGCCGCGAGCATGAGCACGCTCCGCGGCAACCCGAAATGCCAGCGTCTCGAGCTCGTCCGGGAGCGGTTCGAGAGCGGGTGGATCCGCTCCCGAGGCGTGCGCCAGCGCCTGGGCGAGCAGCCAGTCGGCGAGCCAGGGATTGCGCGGCAGGAGCGGCCCGTGCAGGTACGTGCCGAGGGCTCGCCCGCGCCGGCAGCCCTCGAATCCGGAGGTCCCGTCGTTGCCGAACCCGTGGACGACGCGGCCGAGGGGCTCCGCGCCGGGATCGAGCAGCGTCCTTCCGGCGTGGTTCTCGAAGCCGGCCAGCGGACGCGGTCCTCCCGGCTCGAGCTCGCACTCGAGGAGGACGTCCCCGATCATGCGCGTCTCCCCGGCGACGGTCTCGTGCGCGAAGAGGCCCGCCCCGGGCATGAAGGAGCCGTCGCGTCCCCGGTACCCCCGCCCGAGCAGCTGGTAGCCGCCGCACACGGCCAAGAGGGCCGCGCCTGCTGCGACGGCCTCTCCGATCTCGGCTCCCTTCGACGCGAGATCCGGGGCGATCGCCGCCTGCTCTCGATCCTGACCGCCGCCGATGTAGAGGAGGTCGTGGACGCCGGGCACGACCTGCTGGCCGATTCCGATCGGCTCGAGCTCGAGC
>JBOHBD010000184.1:0-10352 GCA_050698195.1 Gaiellaceae bacterium | reverse complement strand
GACGTGGCCGTAGAGCATCGTGCAGTGCGTCGGGATCCCGAGTGAGTGCGCGGTGTCGTGGACGTGGAACCAGATCTCGGGGCTCTCTTTGCCCGGAGCGACGAGCCGGCGCACCCGGTCCGCGAAGACCTCGGCGCCGCCGCCGGGAAGCGACCCCAGTCCCGCCTCCTTGAGCTCGCGCAGCACCTCTTCGTGCGTGAGCCCGGACAGGGTCGTCATGTGGTGGATCTCGGAAGCCGTGTAGCACTTCAGGTGCACGTCCGGGAGCGCCTCATGGAGCGACGCGATCGTGTCGCGGTAGAAGCCGAAGTCCACGTGCGGGTTCTCCCCGTTCACCATGTGGATCTCCGTGAAGCCCGTGACGTCCCGCTGCCGGAGGACGTCCTCGACGAGCTCCTCCGCGGTGATCGTGTACGCCTGCGGCTGCTTCCGCGTCGCTGCGAACGCGCAGAACTTGCACTTGACGCGGCACACGTTCGTCTGGTTGACGTAGAGGTTCTGGACGAAGTAGGCCTCGTCGGTCCCGCCGCGCAGGCGCCGCGCGAGATCTGCGAGCTCGCCGAGGGCGAGCAGGTCGTCCGACTCGAGAATCGCGAGCCCGTCCTCGAAGCCGAGCCGCTCCCCGGCTACGACCTTCTCCCGGACCGGCTCCAGGGTGCTCAGCTCGACGACTGCCACGTACTCAACGCTCCCGGTCGATGACGATATGAGTGAGCGCTTCCAGATCGGGCTCGTCCCGGAGGAACCCCCTCGCCTTCCTAGCGTAGTCGAGGGCCACTGCTCTCGACCGATCGAGTGCACCGGTCGCGGCGACCCGCACGAGCGCCTCTTGCTGCGGCCCGCCGGCGAGCGCGAGCCGGACGACCTCGTCCTCGCGCGCCGCGAGGATCAGCGGCAGCGTCGGCACGCCCTCCCGCAGGTCGGCGCCCGGGATCTTCCCGGTCTCGATCGTGTCCCCCACGCAGTCGAGGATGTCGTCGGCGATCTGGAACGCGATCCCCAGGGCGAGCCCGAACGCGCCGAGTCGCCCGTCGCGCGAGCCGAGCAGGCAGGCGGCCTCGAACAGCTTCCCGGTCTTGAGGGAGATGCGCTCGAGGTACGCCTCGACGGGCGTATCCGCGTCGTGCGCCTGCAGCTGCTGCAGCGCCTCTCCGCGCGCGATCGCAAGGCATGCACGAGCGAGGATGTCGACACCCTCGAGGTCGCCTGCGCCTGCGAGCTCGGCGAACGCACGCGAGAAGAGGTAGTCGCCGCCGGCGCGCGCGGCCCCGGTTCCGTGCTCCTGCCATGCCGAAGGGCGCCCGCGGCGGAGCTCCGCCCCGTCGATCAGGTCGTCGTGGACGAGGGTCGCGACGTGCGCGAGCTCGATCGCGACCCCCGCGCGCAACGCTTCCTCCCGCGACCGCGCGGTGAGATGGACGAGCAGCGGTCGCAGGCGCTTTCCACCGGCCGCGACGGCGTTCCGGCCGACCGCTGCGACCAGCCCGGGATAGCGGGCAACGGCAACCTCGAGCCGCTGCTCGAGCTCGTCGAGATAGGGCCCCGCCTCGAGGAGCACCGCCTGTGCGGTCACGGCCGGACCGCCGTGTGCAGGGCGACGCTGCCCCCGCCCAGGAGCCGGAACCTCACGTCCTCGAAGCCTGCGCGCTCGAAGAGGCGGGACAGGTCCTCGGGCTCTGGGAAGCGGCGCACGCTCGCGGGTAGGTAGGTATACGCCTTTCCGCCGGGAAGCACCTTGCCCGCGACGGGGACGAGGACGTCGAACCACAGGCGGAAGAAGGGGCGCAGGAGGCCGCGCGGTCGCGTGATCTCGAGCACGGCGACCTCGCCCCCTGGGCGGAGGACGCGACCGGCCTCTCGCAGGCCGCCCTCGAGGTCCGCCAGGTTCCGGACGCCGAAGCCGACCGTCACGGCGTCGAACTCCCCGTCCGCGAAGGGGAGTGCGAGCGCGTCGCCCTGCACCCACTCGATCGCCCCGGACTTGCGTCGCGCACGCTCGAGCATGCGCTCCGAGAAGTCGAGGCCGACGACGCGTCCTCCTCGCCGCTCGGCCTCGACCGCGAGGTCCCCCGTGCCGCAGCACAGGTCCAGCACGCGATCGCCGGGCCACACGACCTCCCGTGCCGCGAGACGCCGCCAGCGCGCGTCGAGCCCGGCGGTCATCACGCGGTTCATCACGTCGTAGACGGGGGCGATCCGGTCGAACATCCCACGCACCTCGTCGGGTGCGAGCGTTCCGGACTCGTAGCTCACGAGTCGCCCCAGCGCTTCGCGAGCGTGTTCTCGATCCCCATCTGGTCGAGACAGCGCGCGACGAGGAAATCGACGAGGTCGGCGATCGTCTCCGGGCCATGGTAGAAGCCGGGTGCCGCGAAGAGGATCACCGCTCCGGCTTCGTTCAGGGTGGCGAGCCCGCGGAGGTGAATCGACGAGAGCGGGGTCTCGCGGGGCACGAGCACGAGCTTCCGCCGCTCCTTGAGGGCGACCGACGCCGCGCGATGGATGAGGTTCTGCATCGCGCCCGACGCGAGCGTCCCGACCGTGGCCATCGAGCAGGGGCAGACGACGTACGCATCGACTTTGGCGGAGCCGCTCGCGAAGGGGCTTCTGAAGTCGTTCTCCGCGTAGACGGTCACCTGCGCCGCGCCCCCGACGAACCGCTCGAGCACCTCCTCGCGAGGCAGCGAGGCGTCGCCGTAGAGCTCCGTCGCGATCACCTCGATCCCCGAGCGGGAGGCCGACACCCCGATCTCGCAGTCCGCCGACACGAGTGCGCGAAGCAGCCGCTCGGCGTACGGAGCGCCAGAAGCGCCGGTCACGCCGAGGAATACGCGCACGAGCGAAGGCTACGTGGTTAGGGCTGCTCGCCGCCCTTCGAGCCCTCGAGGAACGCGCCGAGCGACGCGAGGTTCTCCTGCCCGAGGTAAGCGTACGAGCCCATCACCGTGTTGCCGAACTGCGCCGGGTTCGAGAGGTACGTGACGAAGTAGGCGGAGTCGTTCGTCAGCCCGATCTCCGAGAGGTCCGGTGCCCCCAGGTTCCCGGCCCCGGTTCCGAGATACGTATGGCACTGCAGGCATCCGGTCTGCGCGAAGAGCGTCGCGCCCGCCTCGGCCTCCTCGTTGCCCGCGAAGCCCTGCTCCTCGGCCCACTCCGGCACGAGCTCGATCAGCTCGGAGCCGAGAGCCTCGGTCGCGGTCGCGCCCTTGTACGTCAGGACGGCCATCGAGAGCACGGTCAGCACCGCCGCCACCATGGCGACCGGCCTGCGCGACGGCCGCCGCTCGAGACGGCGATCGTAGAAGGGCAGCGTGAGCAGGAGGATGATCGCGACGGTGGGGATGCCGACGGTGGCTATAACCACTGTCTCGGGCCACTCGAAGATCCGAAGGAGGTAGAAGAGAAAGTAGAAGTACCAGTCGGGACGCGGGACGAAGTCGGTCGTCCCCGGCTCCGCCGGCTCCGCGTACCAGGACCCGAGTAGCCCCGGCTCGGTCCCGTCGGCGTCGTAGTACCAGATGACCGCGAGCCCGATGATCACGCCCACGACGACGAGCGCCATGACCGTGTCGTGCAGCATCGCTCGCGGGAAGAAGGCCTTGCCTTCCTTGCGGACGTCGTCCTTGTAGCGCGCGTACCACTCGCGGTTCAGCTCTCCGAGATCTCGGGCCACTACTCGCCACCTCCCGAGCCCCGCACGAGGCCCGCCCGTGTTCCGGCCGCCTGCGTCGTGACGCGCCGCTCGCGCCCTGCGGCTTCCCTCGACCAGGGCGGCGACGTGACGCCGAGTCGCGCGACGAGATAGAGGTGGACGACGATGAGCGCGATCAGCGCACCCGGGATCAGCAGCATGTGGAGCGCGTACCACGTGGCGAGCGTGTTGGACCCGATCTCGGGCCCCCCGGCGAGGAACTGCGCGAGCCACGGCCCCGCGAAAGGCGCCGTGCCGTTCAGGTTGATCCCCACGACCGTCGCCCAGTAGGCGGTCTGATCCCACGGGAGCAGGTAGCCCGTGAAGCCCATGAGCATCCCGAGGAGGAGGATCAGAACGCCGATGATCCAGTTCAGCTCGCGTGGGTACTTGTAGGCCCCGAACAGGAAGACGCGGCCCATGTGTAGGAAGAGCAGGATCACGAAGACGCTCGCGCCCCAGCGGTGCATGCCGCGCACGAGCCAGCCGAGCGTGAGGTCGTTCGTGATGTGCTCGATCGACGAGTACGCGACCGGCTTTCTGGTGAGCGGATCGATCCCGGACGAGGGCTTGTAGTACATCGCGAGGATCACCCCCGTCAGCACCTGGTTCGTGAACGCGATCAGCGCCGAGAAGCCGAGCGTCTGCGCCCAGCTGATGTCCCGCGGGACGTTGCGGAAGAGGAACCATTTCGTACCTCGCACGAATGCCGTCCGCTCGTCCACCCAGTCGAGCGGCTGGAGCACCGCCAGCTCGACGACCTGCGCCCGCTTCGTCTTCTTCTTCGCCACGCTACCCCGTCACCTGACTAGGGACGATCGGGTAGAGCCACGCCTCGATCCCGTCCACGTGCGTTCCCGGCACCGACCACGGGTACTTCGAGATCCTCGCGTTCGCCCCGGTCCCGGACACGCTCCCGACCGCGTAGAGCTCACCCAGGATGAGGTTGCCGTTCCGGATCGAGAACGTGTAGCGGTCGAGCGAGCGCACCGGCGGTCCGGCCGTCCGGTTCCCCTCCGAGTTGTACTGGCCCCCGTGACACGGGCAGCCGAACGACTGCGCGAGCACGGGACGCAGCTCGACATCCTCGAAATTCGTGATCCCCTCCTCGTCGATCGGCCCGTTCGGCTGCACGGGGCAGCCGAGGTGGACGCAACGGCTGTAGAGGATCGTGAAGCTGGGCTCCCCGCGTTCCGTGAAGCCGTTGTTCCGGACGAACGCCGTTCGGCGGGAGACCTCTCCCTGCTCCGGACGGGCCAGGTACGTCGCGATGACGTACTCGCCCTCGGGGAAGTTCTCGAGCGGGCCGAGGTCGACCTCGTCCTCCTCGACGTTCGTGAAGGACGGCAGCACCATGAAGCCCAGCACCGGCAGGGTGAGGACTGCACCGAGGCCGGCGCTGAGGCCGATCAGGGACGCTTCGAGGAATCTCGAGCGCGTGTACGCGGGCAACGGCTCCTCGACCTGGATGACCTCGGGGGCCGCCCGATCTGCCACCGCTCGAGTCTCGGGGGAGAACGCCGGCACCTCGCCGCGCACGTCGCGCGTCACATCGCGCGCCCACAGCAGGCCGAAGACGACCGCGAGCACGGCGCCTATCAGCGCGACGATCCAGCTAAGGACGAGCCCCAGGAGGAGACACGCGACCCCGATCGCGAAGCCGATCGGCCAGAGGCTCGGCCCGGGGAGGTGAGGGGTGTCGGGACCGTTCGTGCTCAACGCGAACCATTCTGACTACTCGGAACGAGCTGCGTCAGGGGATCCGAATCCCGTACTCCGCCCAGCGCGCGGTGACCTTCTCCCGCACGTCGTGGCTCATGACGATCTCCTCCGGCCACGGCCGCGTTCCCTCGAGCGGCCCCTTCGCGGTCGCGTCGATCCCGAGCTTTCCGCCGTAGAACTGAAGCGTGGGCGCGTGATCCAGGTGGTCGAGCGGCCCCTCGGTGATCAGGACGTCTCGCTTCGGGTCGACGTTCGCGCAGACGCGGAAGAAGACCTCCCCGTAGTCGTGCACGTTGACGCCTTCGTCGACGACTACGACGGACTTCGAGAGCGAGAGCATCCCGAGCCCCCAGATCGCGTGCATCACCTTCTGGGCGTGGCCGGGAAAGGCCTTGCGGATCGAGACGAGGACGCAGTTGTGGAACGCCCCTGCCACCGGAAGGTCGTAGTCGACGATCTCCGGAACCGTCATCCTGATCGCCGGCAGGAAGATCCGCTCCGTCGCCTTCCCGAGCCACGCGTCCTCGGCAGGCGGCTTGCCGACGACGATCGAGGGGTAGACGGCGTCCCGCCGCATCGTCAGCGCCGTGAGCCGGAAGATCGGGAACTCCTCCGCCGCCGTGTAGTAGCCCGTGTGGTCCCCGAACGGGCCTTCGAGCCCGACGTCGTCCTTCGCAACATGGCCTTCGAGGACGATCTCCGCGTTCGCCGGCACCTCGAGCGGGACCGTCTTGCAACGGACGAGCTCGACGGGATCTCCTCTGAGGAAGCCGGCGAGCATGAGCTCGTCGATGTGCTTCGGGAGCGGTGCGCTCGCCGAGTAGGCGGTGACGGGGTCGAGCCCTATTGCGACGGCAACGGGGATGCGGCCGTCCTCCGCCGCGAGCAGGTCGGCGCGGCCGTCCTTGTGGATCTGCCAGTGCATGTAGGTCGAGCGGCCGTCGATGACCTGCATCCGGTACATGCCGACGTTGCGGACGCCGGTCCTCGGATCCGCCGTGATGACGGCCGGCAGCGTGATGAAGGGTGCGGGGTCTCCCGGCCAGCAGCGTTGGACCGGCAGGAGGGAGAGGTCGACCGCGTCTCCCTCGAGGACGACCTCCTGGACGGGACCTTTCGAGACGGTCTTCGGCAGCGAGTCGGCGATCGACTTCAGCTTGCGGAGACCCCGGACCTTCGCGACCAGCCCCTGCGGCGGCTGCATCTCCAGCACGTCCTCGAGCTTCGCCGCCACGTCGTCGAGCCGCTCGACGCCGAAGGCAAGGCACATGCGACGCTCGGTGCCGAACTGATTGATGAGGAGCTGGCACGTCGAGCCCTTCGGGTTCTCGAAGAGGAGCGCCGGCCCCCCCGTCTTGACCACGCGGTCGGTGATCTCGGTGATCTCGAGGTCGGGGTCGACTTCTGCGCTGATGCGGTGCAACTCGCCCTCGCGCTCGAGGAGCGCGATCCACTCGCGGAGATCTCGCGGAGTCGCCGCCACGGCTCGATCAGTCTATGGAGCAGAGCGCATAGCCGACCGCATCCTCGAGCGTCAGCGCGCGTCCTCGAGCTCGTGCGTCCTCCGGAACGTCCGGGAACCGCACATCCGCTCGGATCGGATTCCTTCCCCAGGTCTCGCGCAGTCCCTCGGCCGCGCCGCAGAGACACCCCGCTCGTTCCACATCGCCGGCGTCCGCCGCCAATCGGGCGAGGCCGTCGAGACAGTCGGCGGCGCCGCCGGCGTCTCGTAGCGTCGCGAAGGAGCGAAGCGCGTGCTCGAAGCGCCCGCGGGCGAGGGCCTCGTCACCCGACCTGCGGGCGGCCTCGGCGAGGAGCTCCAGACCCGTAGCGTGGTTGAACGCGCCCTCCTCCAGATCCGCCAGCGCGGCGAGACCGTTCGCCTCGGCCGCGCGAAGATCACCGACCCGAAGAGCCAGCTCCGCGAAGCAGAGGGCGGCGCGCGCACCACCGCCGGCAGCGGCACTCTCCTCGGCGAGCCTGCGCGCGCGCTCGAAGTCCGCCTGATCCAGCGCGATCTCGCAGAGATCGGCGAGTGTCGCCGCCCTCCAGTTGGGGCGCTTGGGGTCGACCTGGACCGAGGCGAGCTCCTCCTTGAGCTCGACAGCCCGGCTGAGGTCACCCGCGAACCGCGCAATCTCGCCGCCGCCGACAAGGGTCTCGGCGAGGCCATGGTTCGAGAGCCGAGCACGATCGGCGAGGGTCGCTTCGACCCACTCGCGCGCTTCGGCCAGGTGCCCGTACGAGATGAGAAACGGATAGAGGGCTCCGAGGATTCGCCCGACGTCGTCGGGTTCCCGCGAGGTGAGCGCATGCGACACCGCCGCTCGAACATTCGCGTACTCCAGGGCCAGGCGTGCCGCCTCGGCGCTCTCGCTCGCGGTATGCAGATTGTCGGCGCTCGCCTCGGCAAGACCGACCGTGTGGGCGCGGTGTCGCCGCCGTATCACAGCCGCTTCTCGTGAAGGGAGCCGCTCGGCCGCGAGCTCCCGAATTGTCTCCAGCATCGAATAGCGCTCGTGCGAGAAGCGGACGAGACTCTTTTCGACGAGCGACTGCAGCGTGTCGAGGTCGGCTCCGGCCACAGCTTCCGCAGCTTCGAGCGTGCAGCCGCCGGCGAAGACGGAGAGCCGGGCGAAGAGCTGCTTCTCGTCTTCCGAGAGCAGGTCGTAGCTCCACTCGATCGTCGCCCGCAGCGTCTGCTGGCGAGGAGTTGCGTCGCGTCCGCCCTTGAGGAGGTCGAGACGCTGTGAGAGGCGCTCGAGGACTTGCGCCGGAGACAGCGCCTTGGTGCGGGCGGCGGCGAGCTCGACCGCGAGCGGGAGCGAGTCGAGGCGGCGGCAGAGCTCGGCGATCGCCTCGGATGGCTCGAGCTGCGCCCGGTCACAGAAGAGGGAAACCGCCTCTGGCTCGGCGAGCGGAGGCACCGGGTACTCGATCTCGCCCTGGACGCGCAAGCGCTCGCGGCTCGTGACGAGGAGGGTCAGGTTGGGGCAGGAGGCGAGGACTGCCGAGAGCTCCGGCGCCGCCTCGATCACCTGCTCCAGGTTGTCGAGGAGAAGGAGGAGTTCCCTGTCGGCGATGTGCGCGGCAAGCCCGTCCTTGGCGCCGAGCGTCTGCGCGATCGTCTCCGATACGAGCCGAGGGTCGCGCAAGGGCGCGAGCCCGACCCAGAAGATGCCCCCTTTGTAGTCGCCGACGAGTGAGGCTGCTGCCTCGATCGCGAGACGCGTCTTGCCGGAGCCGCCGGGCCCTGTGAACGTGACGAGTCGCGCGCCGCCCGCGATCCGGTCGAGCACGTCCGCGAGCTCCGACTCCCGGCCGACGAACGAGCTGGCCGGGCGGGGGAGGTTGGTGTTCGAGATCGTCTTGAGCGCAGGGAACGCTCCGTCGCCGAGCTGGAAGATCGCGACCGGCCGGGCGAGATCCTTGAAGCGGTGCTCGCCCAAGTCGGCGAGCTCTGTGTCCACGAGTGTCGCCGTCGTGGCCGAGACGAGAACCTGCCCTCCGTGGCCCGCAGCGGCGATGCGGGCAGCGCGGTGGACGTCCGCCCCGACGTAGCCCTCGTCGGTGACGAGTGCCGCGCCCGTGTGCAGACCGATCCGGACCCGGATCGGGCCGGCGGCGAGCGCGTCCGTCGTCTCCGCGGCAGCCGCAACCGCGCCGGGCGCCGCCGGGAAGGCGAAGAAGAAGGCGTCGCCCTGGGTGTCGACCTCGACCCCGCCGTGCCGGGCACACGCCTCGCGGATCACCCGCCGGTGCTCCGCGAGCGCCTCCGCGTACGCCTCGGCCCCGAGCTCGTGCAGCAGCCGCGTCGAGCCCTCGACGTCCGTGAAGAGGAACGTGACGGTGCCGGTCGGGAGGTCGGGCCGCACGGGTGCACTATGGCGCGCTGGGTTCAGACCGCAAAGATGGTGTGTATGCTATGAGCATGCTGAAGGAGCGCCTGCAAGTCCTCATCTCCCCGGACCAACGCCGGCGACTCGAGGCCGAAGCGAAGCGCCGTGGGAGCTCGGTGGCGACACTCGTGCGCGAGGCGATCGACGCACACGTCGGCGCACCAACGCAGGACGACCGCAGTGCCGCGGTTTCCGCGATCGAAGAGATGGGCGGGCGCTACCTCTCCCCCGACGAGCTCGAGGCGCTCGTGGACGAGGAGAGGGACCGGGTAGGGGGACTCAGCTGAGCACGTGACCTTCTTCGTCGACGCGAACGTCGTCGTCTACGCGGCGACGGAGGGGCCGTACCACGACTCCTGCGTCGACATCCTGGGCGCGATCGCAGTCGGCGAGGCCGATGGGCGCACGTCCACGGCCGTACTCGAGGAGGTGTGGCATGTCGAGCTCTCCGGAAGGGCGGGGGACCTCTCCGGCCTCGCGGAGAACGCGTACACGATCTTCACGCCGCTGCTCACGGTCGATGACGAGGTCGTCGGCTCCGCTCTCGGCCTCTCCACTGTCACCCTCGGGGCAAACGATCGAATCCACGTGGCGACGTGCGCGCTCCACGAGATCGACACGATCGTGAGCGCGGACACGGACTTCGACCGGGTCCGTGGGCTCCGCCGGGTGGACCCGCTCGATCGGCGGGCTCTCGCTCGGGCCCTCGGGACCTGAGCGATCCCTAGGAGCCGCGGCGGTGGCGTCGGCGTGCGCGCCAGTCGTTGAGATCCCCGAGCAGGATCACGGCGATGAGGATGAGCCCGACGACGAGCATCGACAGGATGACGTTCTTGCCTTCTTCGGCGGCGTCGGCGAGGAGAGGTCCAAAGAGGCCGCTCATCGCGCGCGACTCTACCCCACGTGGCGAGCGTGCGCGGCAAGCGCGCGATCGACCGGCGCGCCGCCCGCGGCACGCCGCGCAGCCTCGTCGAGCTGGCCCGGGTCGCCGTCGAGCCGCAGGCCGTCACGCGCGTCCTCGAGCCCTCCCGCCGCGAGGC
>JBOHBD010000183.1:0-3881 GCA_050698195.1 Gaiellaceae bacterium | reverse complement strand
ATGCGACCCCGTGGCGCACGCGGACACCGGTGCGTAGTTCGGCCCGCGGAGCCCCAGATCGATCGCGATCTGCCCGCTCGCGGAGTCGACGAGAACGTTCGGGAGGAACCAGGGCGAGACGCGTGCGTGGCCGCGTTCCCGCAGGACGGCCTGCTGCGCGAGGACGCCGGTGACGCCGCCGATCGCCGAGCCGACGAGGATGCCCGCCCGCGCCGGGTCCACCCCGTCGACACCCGCGTCGCTCCAAGCCTCCCGGGCGGCCGCGACCGCGAGGACCACGTTCCGCTCGAGCCGGCGGGCGTCCTTCGCGCCGACGGCCGCGACAGGATCGAACCCCTTGACCTCCGAGGCGATCCGGACGGGATAGCCGGTCGCGTCGAACGAGCGGATCCAGTCCACCCCGCTCCGCCCCGCCACCGCAGCCTCCCAGGTCGAGCGGGCGTCGAGCCCGAGCGGGGTGATTGCTCCGAGCCCGGTGACGACGACGCGACGCACGGCAGCGGGAGCGTAGTAGCTTGCGGCGGTGCCCCGCACGCGCCGCCGAGGTCCGACCGAGCCTGTCGAGCGCCCGCCGGAGCTCGACGCGTCCGTCCCCTTCCCGCCGATGGAGGCGGAGCTCGTCCGAGAGCTTCCGGCAGGCGACGAGTGGCAGTACGAGCCGAAGTGGGACGGCTTTCGGGGGCTCCTCGAGAACACGGGCGGAGGGCTGCGCCTGTGGTCGCGAAACGCGAGGCCGCTCCTCCGCTACTTCCCCGAGCTCGAGCCCCTCGGCAAGCTGCTGCCGCCAGGCTCGGCTCTCGACGGCGAGATCGTGATCGAGCGTGGCGGCATCCTCGACTTCGACGCGATGCAGACGCGCCTGCACCCGGCGGAGAGCCGTGTCCGCAAGCTCTCGGCGGAGATTCCCGCGCGGTTCGTCGCCTTCGACCTGCTCGTCTGGAAGGGCGCCGAGATCTGGCCGAGATCGCTCGCCGAGCGGCGCCGCGAGCTCGAGCGCCAGGCCAAGCGCTTCTCGCTCTCCCCCGCCTCACGCGACCGAGACGAGGCGCTCACCTGGCTCGACAGGTTCGAGGCGATCGGTCTCGACGGAGTCATCGCGAAGCGCCTGGACTCGCCGTACCTCCCCGGCTCGCGGGAGGGCGTGGTCAAGGTGAAACCGGAGAAGACCGCCGACTGCGTCGTCGTCGGCCTGCGCTGGAAGTCGCGACCGGACCGGATCGCCACGCTGCTGCTGGGGCTGTACGACGACGAGGGCGAGATCGACTACGTCGGCTCCGCCGCCGTCGCGCCCGCCCGGCACGCGCAGATCGCGGAACGCGTCCTGCCGCTACTCGAGAACGCCCCCGAGCGCCGTTTCTCCGAGCCGAACCGCTGGGGAGGCGGCGAGCTCGAGGAGTCGCCCGTGCGACCGGAGCTCGTGGTCGAGGTGCGCTACGACAAGGTGCAGTCGAACCGCTTCCGCCACGGGACCAAGCTCATCCGCTTCCGCGACGACAAGGATCCGCGCCAGTGCACGTGGCGGGAGCTGCGACCCGCCCCGGCGAAGGGCGTCGCCGTCGCCTCATTGCTCGAGTAGCGAGACGAGATCGCGTGGAGTAGGCTCGGCGCGATGGGTATGCGCCGCGCCGTCGGAGCTCTTTTCCTGGCCGTGCTCGTCGTCGCGGCGTCGGCGGCGGCCGGGCCGCGAGGGCAGTGGACGCGGCTCCCCGGCACGGTGATCAACTTCGCCGAGCCGGGCGTCGCCCGCACCTCGGACGGCGTGCTCCACGTGCTCTACACGCGGAGGAACGGGTCGAAGGAGGACCTGATCCGCGTCGGCGTCGCTGCGAACGGCCGCGTGGGCGGCGACACGGTCGCTCTCGGCGGCTGGTCGGCGATGTCGCATCCCGACCTGCTGCGGATGCCCGACGGCTCGCTGCGAGCCTTCTTCGGCGGAATCCGCTCGACCTCGCCCGGCGAGACGAACAACGCGATGAACACCGCGACCGCGCCCGCCGCCGGCCGCCCGTGGACGCTGAAGCCCGGCAAGGCCGCGCAGGCGCCGTACGCGTACGCGACAGGTGTCGCAGGAGCCGGCTTGGCGGAGGACGGCACGCCGATCTCGACGTGGTCCGGCACGCCCGGTCTCGGCTTCCATTACGGCATCGATGCAAACACTCCCGACGGGAGGATCCCCCAGACCGGCTGCTGCCTGTACACGCCGGAGATCGCGGTCGACTCCGCGAGCGGGCAGGCCTGGGTCGGGTTCCACTCGAACGAGGACGCCGGGCCGGGTCTCTATGTGAACGCGATCGGTGCCGGTGGGCCGCAGGGCGGTCGGCGGCTCGCGCCCGGCTCGGTCACCAACAAGAGCTCGATCTATCCCGGGAACCGAACGTCGCTGACGGGACGGATCGGCGCGGGCGGGGTCTTCCTCTTCTTCGGGCAGGGCTACCCGAGCTTCAAGACGCTCGCGCTCTGGAAGGTCGACACCGCGCGCCCGCAGATCGTGATCAAGGCCGACCGCAACGAGCATGCGAACGTCGCAGCCGCCCCTGAGGGTCGCCTCTGGCTCATGTGGGAGGTCAACGGCACGATCTTCGCCGCCCGCACGAACAAGGCGGCCACGCGGGTCGGCGCGGTGAACCGGCTCAGGGCGCCCGGGAGCCGCACCGTCTATCGCCTGAACGGCGAAGGCTCGGCGGGCCTGCTCGACCTGATCGTGAACGACGGTCGGGCGCTCTGGCACCAGCAGGTCTGGCCGAAGCTCCAGCTCGCCGCCTCGAGATCCGGACGCACGATCGTCTTCCGTGTCCTCGATGCCGGCGACCCGGTGGCCGGTGCAACGGTGAAGGCGGGAGGACGAACGCTTCGCACGGCGGCGAACGGGCGGGCGAGGCTCGCGCGGGCTCGCCCCGGCCGCGTCAAGGCCACGGCCTCGAAGGCCGGCTACGCCCCGGCTTCACTCACCGTCCGCTGATCAGTCGCCCTTCCGCGCACGCGACGGCTGCACGCGCGGCGGCTCCCCCGGCATCTTCGGGAAGTTCGGCGGGTACGGCGCTTCGCCGACCCCTTCCTTCTCCTCCCGCTCGACCCAGTCGAGCAGGACGCGGAGATCGCAGACCGCCTCGTCCATGCCCGCGTGGAGGTCGCCGAGCTTCGCGAAGCGCTTCGGGATCGTCGTCATCGTGAAGTCCTCCGTCTCGACGTCCGGAAGCTCGTCCCAGGTGACGGGCGCGGACACCGCCGCGTCCTGGCGTGCCCGCACCGAGTAGGCGGAGGCCATCGTCCTGTCGCGGGCGTTCTGGTTGTAGTCGATGAATACACGGCGGCCGCGCTCCTCCTTCCACCAGGCGGTCGTGACCTTCCTCGGCAGCCGGCGCTCGATCTCGCGGGCGAAGGCGAGCGCCGCCCGGCGCACCACCGGGAACTCCCGCTCCGGCTCGATACGGCAGAAGACGTGGATGCCGCGGTTCCCCGAGGTCTTCGGCCAGCCCGTGTACCCGATCTCGTCGAGCGTCTCCCTGACGACGCCCGCGACCCGCTTCGCGTCCTTGAACGTCGTCCCCGGCTGGGGGTCGATGTCGATCCTCAGCTCGTCGGGGTGCTCGGTGTCGCGACGGCGCGACGGCCAGGGATGGAAGTCGACGACCGCGAGGTTCGCCGCCCAGATCACCTGCGCGAGCTCGGTGACGCACAGCTCGTCCGCGTGACGGCCCGACGGGAACGTGACACGAGCCGTCTCGACCCAGTCGGGCCGCCTGTCGGGCACGCGCTTCTGGTAGATCGCCTCGCCCGTGATCCCGTCCGGGAAGCGCCGGAGCTGCGTCGGCCGCTCCCACAGCGCGCGCACGATCCCGTCGCCGACCGCGAGGTAGTACTCGGCGAGGTCGAGCTTCGTC
>JBOHBD010000182.1:0-5012 GCA_050698195.1 Gaiellaceae bacterium | reverse complement strand
GATCAAGACCGAGCAGGAGCTCGAACGCATGCGCCTCGCGAACGAGATCGCGGCCGCCGCGATGGAGCACGCGAAGCTCGTCATCGAGCCGGGAATCAGCGAAGCGGCGATCGCCGCCGAGTGGGAGGGGTTCGTCCACGGCGAGGGCACCGGCTGGGAGGGAACGGTCGAGCTGGCGCTCGGCTTCTCGCTCGTGTGGTCGGGGCCGGGGATCCAGACCTTCACGGCGACGACCTCGCGCCCGGTCGTCGAGGGCGAGCCGACGCTGTTCGAGATCTGGGTCTGCGCCGACGGCTACTGGTGCGACCACACGAAGAACCTCGTCGTCGGCGAGCTCACGCGGGAGTACCGTGAGCTCGAAGCAGGGCTCCTGGGGGTCTACGAATCGGCGATCGAGCTCACTCGTCCCGGGGCGAGCCTCGCGGAGCTCGACCGCAGCATGCGCGAGGGGATCGCCGGGCTGGGCCACCCCGGTCAGCCGTCGCATCCGATCTGCCACGGCGTCGGGGCTCGCGCCCACGAGCCGCCGTACGCGCACCAGGCCGCCGGAGGCGAGATCGCAGAGGGCATGGTTCTTGCAATCGAGCCAGGATGCTATATCGAGGGCGGCGGCGGCCTGCGTGTCGAGGACAACTTCCTGGTCACCGCGGACGGCGCCGAGAAGCTCTCTCCGTTCCCGGACGGGGTCGTCTCAGCGTAGTACTAGAAATACGTGACGTGACGAGAGTCGCGCAGGAGCAGAACCTGCCACCAGTCGAGTTGCGTCCCGCCACACGCGCTGTTCATGAGGTTCGTCGCCCCGTCGACGTGCCACAGGTTGCAGGCATGACCGAGCTCATGAGCGAGGCAGATGGGGTTGCCGCCCTCGATCGTGACGTAATCGCTGAGCGGCCCCAGCGAGCATCCGAGGCGGCTCGGTCCGCCCACCTCGCGCGTGACGATCACCACGATCGGCGCGCCGTATCCCACGACGCGTCGCCACTTGCCGTAGAAGCACTGCGTCATGGAGAGGATCTCGGCGTCGGTTCCGGTCAGCCAGAGATCCTCGCCGAGGGCTCCCGCACCGCAATCGACGTCGAGAAGCTCGGATCCGGTCTGTCCGTCGGGGACGTGAACCCAATCCTCCGTCGCGGTCTCGTCGTCTGCAAAGGCCGAGTCGTACTGAAACGGTGCAGAGGGGATGACTCTGACGTTCGCCTCCTCGCGAAAGATGTCGATCGCGTTCTGGAGGTGGGGAACGACGTCGCTCGGCTGCGCGACCGGCACGCCTTTCTCGTCGCGAATGACCACCACGCAGAGCCTGAGCTTCTTCTCCGGACGAACTCCGATCAGGCCGAAGACTGCGTCGACAAGACCGACGAGTCCCCAGACCGCCGTCAACACGACGTTCCAGATCCACTTGATCAGACGACCCAGGATCGGGATCGCAAAGATGATCTCGATCAGCGCGGCGATGAAGCTCAGCACCCAGCCGAGGATGGACTCGAGGGTCTCGATGATCACGTTGACGACGGTCGTGACGACGTCCCAGACGAGGCAGACGACGGTCGTGATCCACGTCCACGCGACGCAGACGACGTTCGAGACCCAGTACCAGGCGACGCAGACCCAGGTGATGAGCTTGCATCCCCACGAGCACGGCCACCAGTCGCAGCAGTCCTCGTCCCAGTCGGAGCACTTGTTGTAGCCCTCGTCTCGGTACTCGGTGCACTCCTGGCGCCTCTCTTCGCCCCACTTCAAGCACCTAGGCATCTACGTCACCGCCCAGAGAACGAGAGCGACGATCGCGACGACGACTGACAGCACGGCCAGCCCGAGGACGACTCAGAGCGGACACGGTCGGTGTGGCGTGCGACGTGCCATGGGTACATGCTCCCGTACTTTGTGCGACGGCGCACAAGAACGTATCCTGAACACCCTCGAAAGTCAACGACGGGTGTTGGGTTGCCTTACGCGCGAGGCGATCCCCTCGCTCTCGACTCCGGTGAGCCCCTCACGGTAGAGGGGCACGCGCTCCTGCACGGAGCCGACGAGCGCCCGGAGCGGGTCGAGCTGGAGCTCCCGAAGCCGTTCCCGCGGCATCGTCTCGAGGCCCGGCTCGAAGATCACCCGGCGAGTATCCCATCGGAGGATGCGATAGTCCGCGCGTGACGCTCGACCGCTCGAAGCTCTGGACCGGCGACCTGAACGCGAAGGCGCTCGAGCCGCAGCCGCGCGTCACCGTCGGCCTCTACGACACGACGCTCCGCGACGGCGAGCAGACGGTCGGCGTCGTGCTCTCCCCCGAGCAGAAGCTCGAGATCGCGGTGGCGCTCGCCGCGGCAGGCGTCGATCGCATCGAGGCCGGTTTTCCTCGCGTCTCCGAGGACGACGCCCGCGCGATCTCGCTGATCCTGGAAGCGGGTCTCGACGCCGAGGTCTGGGGCTTCTCGCGGGCGGTCCGGACCGACGTCGAGGCGCTCCTCGAGCTCGGCCTCACGGCCTCCGTGATCGAGAGCCCGATCTCGGACGGGAAGCTGGCCGCGCTCGGGGTCTCGCGCGAGACGATGCTCGAGCGGATCCGCACGGCCGTGTCCTTCGCAGCCGAGCAGGGGATCCGCGTCGCCTTCTTCGGCGTCGACTCGACCCGCGCGGACCTCGAGTTCGTTCGAGCCGCGTACGAGAGCGCGGTCGAGGCGGGAGCCGCGGAGGTCGTCGTCGTCGACACCCTGGGGATCGCGAGCCCCGAGGCAGCAGCCTTCCTCGTGAACGAGGTCGCGGAGCGCCTCGACTATGACGTTCCCGTTCACTGGCACGGGCATAACGACTTCGGGCTCGCGACCGCGGCGGCCGTCGCGGCGGTGCAGGCGGGAGCGACGTGGGTGCAGGGGACGGTCAACGGCATGGGGGAGCGGGCGGGCAACGCCGACCTCGTCGAGGTCGCTCTCGCGCTGGAGGCCCTCTACGGCATCCCGACCCGCCTCCGGTTCGAGCAGGCACGGGAGCTCGCGCGGCTCGTGCAGGAGATCTCCGGCACCCCGCTGCCGCCGTGGAAGCCGGTTACGGGCGAGAACCTCTTCACGCGGGAGTCAGGGGCGGTCGCCGCGCAGTTCCACGACCCGCCTGCGATCGAGCCGTACGCCTCGGAGCTCGTCGGTGCCGAGCGCGGGATCGTGCTCGGGAAGAAGAGCGGCCTCGACTCGATTCGCATCAAGCTCTCCGAGCTCCAGCTCGAGCTCCCGGCGGAGCAGCATCCGGAGCTCCTCGACGCGGTGAAGAAGGCGGGCGCGAGGAAGCGCGGCCTCGTCACCGACGCCGAGCTCCGGCGGCTCGTGAACCGACGCCGCACACGTCCGAGTATTGACTGACATAGCGCGGCACGGGATACTCGAGGCCATGGCGGGTCACGCGGCGGGGCGGGCGTGATCGAGCGCGTCTGCATCGTCGGGGCGGGGGTGATCGGGAGTCTCTTCGCCGGCAACCTCGCGGACGTGTGCGACGTCTCGGTGCTGACGCGTCGGCGGGAGCATGCGGACGCGCTGAACCGAGAGGGGCTTCGCGTCAGCGGGAAGAGCGAGCGTCACGCGAAGGTGACGGCCTCGGCCGATCCCGCCTCGCTGCCTTCGTTCGACGTCGGCATCATCGCGACGAAGGCGGCAGGTCTTCGAGGTGCAGCGGAGACGCTCGCGGGCTCGTTTCCCGACGCGACGATGGTGACGGTCCTGAACGGTCTCGGCGCGGAGGAGATCGTGCGCGAGCACGGTGCGTGGCCGATCGTCTCCGCGGTCACGTTCATGAGCGGGACACGCCATTCGGACACCCACGTCGAGTACATCCTCGACACGGAGACGTGGCTCGGCCCGTACGAGGACACGCCGTTCGAGGACGTCCAGGAGATCGCGGACACGATCGTCGCGTCGGGGCTCCAGGCCGAGGCGCTCCCCGATCTCCGCCCCGCGCAGTGGTCGAAGCTCATCTTCAACGCCGCCGTCAACTCCGTAGCCGCGCTGACCGGGCTCCGGCACGACCCGCACTTCTCGGCCGAAGGCGAGCCCGCGGACCTCGGCCACCTCGTCCACGGCCTCGTCGACGAAGGGAAGGCCGTCGCCGCGGCCGCGGGGATCGAGCTGCACGACGACCCGTGGGAGATGAACGTGCTCGCGACACGACGTGGATCGGCGCACTATCCGTCGATGCTGGAGGACGTCGACGCGCAGAGGCAGACGGAGATCGACCTGATCACGGGCTCCCTCATCCGTGAGGCGGAGCGGAACGGCGTCCTGGTCCCGCTCTCGACCGCGATGTACGAGCTCGTGAAGGCGAAGGAGAGCTCGTGGTGACATGCAGTCCAATCCAGGAGGGCAGGATGCAGAGAGCAAGGAGGGTGGTACTGGCGCTCGTGGTCGTTGCGGCCGTTGCGGCCGCCGCGGTTGCGGGCGGCTCCGCCTCGTCCCAGCAGGCGAACACGGTCACGATCGGCTGGGCGTACGACGCCAGCGGCGCGATGGCCCCGTTCGACGGGCCGGCGCTCGCGACCGCGAGAGATCACGTTCGGCGCGTGAACAGGGGGCCGGGCGTCAACCTCAGGATCCTCACGTGCAACACCCAGGGCAACAAGCCGGCCGTCGCGAAGTCGTGTGCGGCGCGACTGCTCGGACGGGGAGCCGACGTCATCTTCACGACCTGCGACGTCGACTTCGCGGCGCCCGTCGTCCAGGAGGCGATCAACCGCGGCGTGCTGGCGGTGGCACCGTGCATCGGCACCGACCAGATGGGCCCGAAGCGGTTCGGGGCCAAGGGCCGGTTGGCGTTCTCGTTCGGCAACGTCGCGCAGGACGAGGGCTCCGCGATGGCGGAGTACGCCTGGAGCAAGGGTTGGCGGAACGCGAGCCTCGCGACCGACACGGTCATCGTCTACTTCAAGGACGTCGTGAAGGCGTTCAAGGCCCGCTTCACGCAGCTCGGCGGGAAGATCGTCACCGAGGAGAGCTACCAGACGCTCGGCTCGACGAACGTGACGAACGCCGTGACCC
>JBOHBD010000181.1:0-2378 GCA_050698195.1 Gaiellaceae bacterium | reverse complement strand
ACCTTGCAGTTGTCGCGGTAGATCGCAACGGCCTTGAGCCCCAGCCTCCAGGCGTCGATGTGCAGCTGCTCGACGTCCTCGACGCTGACGTCCTTGGGCGTGTTCACGGTCTTCGAGATCGCGCCCGAGATGAACGGCTGGACCGCGCCCATCATCTTCACGTGGCCCATGTAGTGGATTGCGCGGTCGCCGATCGCGCAGTCGAAGACCGGGTAGTGCTCGGCTTTGACGTAGGGCGCGCCGACGGTCGTGTTCCGCTCGTCGACGTACGCGACGACCTCCTCGATCTCGTTCGGAGCGTAGCCGAGCTTGTCGAGCGCCATCGGCACGGTCTTGTTGACGATCGTGATCTCACCGCCCCCGACGAGCTTCTTCGACTTCACGAGCGAGAAGTCCGGCTCGACCCCGGTCGTGTCGCAATCCATCATGAAGCTGATCGTTCCGGTGGGGGCGAGGACGGTCGCCTGCGCGTTCCGCCAGCCGGAGACCTCGCCCAGCTCGAGCGCCTCGTCCCACGCGCGGCGGGCTGCGGCGAGCAGGTCGCTCGGCACGGAGCTCGAGTGGTCGATGTTGCCGACGGCCGCACGGTGCTTCGCGATGACGCCCGTCATCGCCGCTGCGTTCGGCTGGTAGCCGGCGAACGGGCCCATGCGCTTGGCGACCTCTGCCGACTTGCGATACGCACGCCCGGTCATGAGCGCGGTGATCGCGGCCGCGTAGGCGCGACCCTCGTCGGAGTCGTACGGGAGCCCGCGCGCCATGAGGAGCGCGCCGAGGTTCGCGTAGCCGAGGCCGAGCTGGCGGAAGGCCTTCGCGTTGCGCTCGATCTCGGGAGTGGGATACGAGGAGTAGCCGACCGCGATCTCCTGCGCGAGGAACACCACGTCGACCGCGTGCGCGAACGCCTCGACGTCGAGCTCGCCGTCCTCGCGGCGGAACTTGAGGAGGTTGAGCGACGCGAGGTTGCACGCCGAGTCGTCGATCGACATGTACTCACTACAATTCGCAACCGCCACTCCATCGACGATGTACGAGTGGTGCAGCGGCTCGGTGAGGTTGTAGACGACCTCCTGGCCGTCATCCTCGCGTGAGATGAGCGACGTCCCGGGCTTGGTCCGACAGCGCTCGGTCTCCCCCAGCAAGTCGTCGAGAGCCGCTTGCTTCCGAGGCGACGAGAACCCGACCTCGCGAGCGAACCGCTCGAGCTCGGAGCCGGTGACTCGGAGGTCGAACCCTTCCCGCGACCGATAAACGATCTGCGTTCCGTCGACCCGCGTGTACTCGAAGCTCGATCGGTTGCCGCTGCCCGAGACGTGGTAAATGCGGCTGCGAACACCAAAGGCGTTGAGCAAGCGCTGAACGTCCTTGAGCAGCGCTTCGCTGCGGCTTCCGAGCCCGGCATAGCGACTCGCCTTACCGTGCTCCACGCGAGAGACGCAACCATCTGCGCCGAAGAGACCGCGGAGGAATGCTGCCTGAACGTCGGCCGGTGCAGTGAAGATCGCTGAGGGAACCCGCTTCTCGTGTGCGCGGGCAGACGTGACGCCGAGACCGCGGAAGAGCTGACGCACTGCGTCACTTCCTGCACGCAGCTGGACTGTGCCGTTCGCCATCTGCTGTCGGGAGATGCCGCCGACGAGCTCGCGGAGCATTCCCTCGTGCGAGCCACAAAGGCCGTCCTCGATGTCGTCGCCGCCGTAGATCCACTGCGTCTGCACGTCGGTGAGGCAGCCGTCGCCGACGAGGTGCCCCGTGAGCTCGGCGAGTCCTTCGCTCCATCGCTCGGGCAGCTCGCGAAGAACCGCCGTGCCTCCGCGAGAGACCTTCGCCAGCGCTTCGACCCTGACAGGTAGCGACCACGAGGCGTCCGTTGCCGGCGTGGGACTGTCGTTCAGGAGCACGCGGTCATCAGCGCTGAGCGCTTCTGCTTCGACATACCCACCGTTGAACGTCCACAGCCTGTGGTTCGGCGTGCAGCGGAGCTCTTGCCCGTTCGCGAAGCGCAACCGAACGATCGGCTTGACGCCGTTTCGCATCACGGCGAGTGGCTCGGACGCGAGCACACCGTCGCCCGGCGGCTTGGCGGTGGCGCGATGTGTGTAGACGCGGAACTCCTCGCCTTCGAGCGCGCGCTCGTAGAGCTCCTCGAATCGGATGAGACCAAGCGTCGTGTGCACGCGTGTGTCACCGGGGAAGCACGGGTTGGACGCGTTGATCCGCCCTGTATTCGGGAGCGTGTGCCAGTTGTTGATCGTCGTGTCGTACTGGATCCCCGGGTCGGCGCACTCCCACGCAGCCTCGGCCATCTGCCTGAGCAGGTCGCGGGCGTCACTCGTCTCGACGACGGAGCCGTCGGTGCGTGCGGTCAGGTTCCACTC
>JBOHBD010000180.1:0-5618 GCA_050698195.1 Gaiellaceae bacterium | reverse complement strand
CCTTGTACCCGACGAACCGGGCAGCCTCGCGCAGCAGCGGCCAGCCGTCGGCGACGGTCTCGTCCTCGAGCAGGCGCTGCTGACGGACGAGCGCGCCGACGTGAAGCTCTCCCTCGTGCTCCTCCAGGACGTCGAGCCCCGAGACGCCGTTCAGGTCGACCAGCGCGCTCGGCTTCACCTGGCGGAACTTCATCAGCTGGACGAGGCTCTGGCCGCCCGCGAGCGCGGACGTGCCGTTTCCCCCGGCAAGCAGCTGCAACGCCTCCTCGACGGTGGCCGGCGCGTGGTACTCGAAGGGCGGCGGCTTCACAGTTCCGCCTTGTCCAGGTAGAGCGTGGCGCGCAGCGCATTGCCCGTCTGCGGCACCGAATCGCCCAGCTTCTTGAGCTCGCCCAGGAGCGAGCGGTCGAGCGTGGTCACGTCCGGCCAGTCGATCTCGACGAGGTTCCCGGCCGGGTCGCGGATGTACATCTGCACGCTCCCGTCGGGCAGCTCGTACATGTCCTCGAAGAACGACTCGCGCTCGAGGATCCCGAGCTCCTTCGCGCGGAGGTACGTCGCCTCGAAGTCGTCGACGTTGATGCCGATGTGGTGGTACGCCGGCGCATGGGTGTCCCGCTCGAAGAGGTGGAGCTGGAGGTTCCCGAGCCGCAAGTACTGGACGGGAAACGCGAAGTCGTACGTCGGAATCGGCTCCATGCCGAAGACCTCGACGTAGAAGCGCACCGACTCCTCGAGGCTCCGGGCGTGGATGCTGACGTGGTTGAACCCCGTCGCGCGCATCGTCGCGAGCCTATAACGCCGGCCCGAGGCCGAGTACCTATCAGAATATTTTGATATAACGAGCAGCCAGTGAGCAGTCTCGCCGGCTCGGCTCCGTTCCGGCTCCCGGCGTCCGTGTTGCCGACGGACCTGGTGGCGAAGTACTTCCGTGGGCTCGGCGATCCGATCCGGCTCCGGATCCTGGAGCTTCTTCGCAGCGAAGGTGAGTTGACCGTGGGCGACCTGGTCACGCGCCTCGGGCTTCCGCAGCCGAAGGTCTCGAACCATCTCGCCTGTCTGCGCTGGTGCGGGTTCGTCGAGGCCCGCCGCGAGGGCCGGATGGTCTACAACCGCATCGCCGACCCGCGCGTGTCCGCGATGCTCGACCTCGCGAGCTCGCTCCTTGCCGACAATGCCGAGCACGTCGCCGCGTGCTGCAGCATCGAGGAACCGAGCCGATGAGGCGGCCGCGGGTCGACATCCTCTACTTCGAGGACTGCCCGAACCATTCCGCCGCACGAGCCCTCGTCGAGCGCATCGCCGGCGAGCTTCAGGTGGTGCCCGAGATACGCCTGATCGAGGTCGGCGACCCGGATGCCGCGGTCGGCCTGCGCTTTCTCGGGTCGCCCACGATCCGGGTGGACGGTCGAGACGTCGAGCCCGGCGCCGATCGGCGGGACGACTTCACCTACGGCTGCCGGGTCTATCGCGGCCCGCGCGGCCTGTCCGGCGGGCCCGACGAGGCCTGGATCCGCGAGGCGTTGGAGCAGGCTTCATGAGCGGCGGCCGGCTTTCGCGCGATGTGGCCGCGACGCTCGCGGCGGCGGACATTCCGGCGTCCAAGCTCGGACCCGCCCGCCGCGCTCGTCTGGAGAACGGCGAGCGCGAGCTCTATTTCTGGATCCTGCGCCGCTTCGCCGCAGGTGGTCGCCCGAGCAGTGCGCAGGTGCGCGAGGAGGCGGAACAGCTCGGGACGAACGCCGAGCGCGCGCTCGAGTCGCTTGCGCGCGAGGACCTCGTTCATCTCGGCGGCGACGGCGAGATCGCCGTCGCCTATCCCTTCTCGGGCCGCCCGACGGCGCACCGTGTCCGTCTCGGGAGCGGTAACGGCGAGGTCGCCGCGATGTGCGCGATCGACGCGCTCGGAATGGCGCCGATGCTCGACGAGTCGATCGAGATCGCCTCGCGCGACCCCGTCACCGACGAGGGGATCCGCGTGCGGCTCGCGGCGGACGGAGACGGCGCGTGGCAGCCGGAGTCGACGGTCGTGGTCAGCGGCGCCCTCGACCGCGGCGACGACTCGTGCTGCGGCTGCTGTCCGGTGCTGAACTTCTTCGCCTCCACCGAGAATGCTGAGCAGTGGCTCGCGCAGCACGCGGAGGTGCGCGGGCACGTCGTCTCCATGCCGGCGGCGATTGCGGCGGGGCGAGCGGTGTTCGGCGGCGTCTTCGACACCGAGTGAGCGTCGAGAGCTTCGTCCTCGCTGCGACGGACGGGCGGAGAACCCGTGCGGAGGCGCTGCTCGCCGCGAGCCCCGAGATCGAAGACGATCCGTGGGCGCGGCTCGTCCTCGGCCGCGGCTGGACGGGCGACGCGAACGAGCCGGGCGGGCCGCGCGGCTGGGCGCCGCTTCTCTACGTCTGCCACTCGTGCTTCGCCTCGCCGGCGCTTGCGCGCGAGCTGCTCGAGCGCGGCGCGGATCCGAATGCGACCTTCCGGAACGAGCACGGGGAGATGTCCTCGCTCTACGGCGCCGCCGGGGTTCTCCACGACCCGGAGCTGACGCGCATCCTGCTCGAGGCCGGCGCCGACCCGAACGACGGCGAGTCGCTCTATCACGCGACCGAGGCCGAGAGCGCGGAGTGCCTGCGGCTCTTGCTCGAGCACGGCGCCGAGACGCGCGGGACGAATGCGCTGGCGCACGCCCTCGACGGCGATCGCCTCGAGCCGGTGAGTCTGCTGCTCGAGGCAGGCGCCGATCCCAACGAGGGAGAGCTCGTCGCGCACGCCGTGCGGCGCGGCCGCGGTCCCGAGTTCCTGCGCCTGCTCGCCGAGCACGGCGCCGACCTCGACCGGCCCGGCGGCGAGACCTGGCGGGGAGACGTGCCGCTGCGGACGCCGTATCAGCACGCGATCCTGCGCGGACGCGTCGACTCGGCGGAGACGCTCGCCGAGCTCGGCGCCTCGACCGAGGTCGATCCCGGCGACCGCGCGGTCGCCTCGGTCGCGCGCGGCGAACGGCCGGAGTCGCCCATTCCGGACGACCTCGATCCGGATGCGCAGGAGGTGTTGATCCTGAACGCGCTGCGCGGTCGTCTCGATCTCGTCGTCGAGCTCGTCGGCGCGAGCTTCCGCGGCGTCGTGGGCGGCTCTCCTCCCGGCACGCTCCTTCAGCACGCCGCTTGGATGGGCGATCCGGAGCTCGTGAGGGAGTTACTGCGTCGAAATGCGGACGTCGACTCCGTGCTCGGTTGGGCAGTGCACGGATCGCGGCATCACCAACTCCCCGGACGCGACCACGTCGCCGTCGCCGAGCTGCTTTTCGCCGCCGGCAGCCCGATCGAGCCGCGCCTTCTGGACGAAGCCGACGGGCCGCTCCACGACTGGCTCGCGAAGCGGCTCGAGTCGGCGGGGCAGTGAGCGCATCCGAGCCTGCGCCTTACGCTCAGCGGGCGAGCGCGGGCAAGCCTCTAGGTGAGCTGCGCCATCCGCATCTGGTTCCCCGACGGGTCGCGGAACCCGGCGTCGATGCCGTAGGGCTGCTCCGTCGGCTTGCTGGAACTCGACGCCGCGGCTCTTGAGCTCCTCGTACGTCGCGTGGACGTCGTCGGTGGCGAAGAAGAGGCCGCCCGCGAACCCCTTGGCGACGAGCGACTTCAGCTGGTCCTGCGTGTCTGCGTCGAGCACCGGCGCGCCGGGCACGGCCATCAGGGCGACGCCGACGTCGGGCTGCCGGGCGAGCCCGACCGTGAGCCAGCGGAAGTTCCCGAGCTCGGGGACGGTGACGTCGTCACGAAGCTCCATTCCCAGCTTGTCGGTGTAGAAGGCGAGCGCCTCGTCCTGGTCGTGCACCCAGACGGTGACGTTGGTGAGCTGCTTCAGCATGGTCGTCCTCCGGTGTCGTTGAACGGTCGGAGGCCACGCTAGCCGCACGGTATCCGGCTGTCTTCTCCAAACGTGCTGTTTGCGGGCGAGCCCAGGCAAGCAGGACGCACGTCGGAATCCGCGCGCGATGCGCCGCCGGCGGGTGAGCCGCTCGGTAGGCCGTGGGGGACATCCCGAACATGCGGCCGAAGCTCGTCGTGAACGACCCGACGCTGCGGAGCCCGACGGTGAGACAGATGTCTGCGACGGAACGATCGGTGCTACGGAGGAGCGCCGCGGCGCGGCTCCAGCCGTCGGTTCAGCAGGTACCGGTGCGGCGACTCGCCGAACGCCCGCCGGAACTCGCGGCTGAAGTGCGCGGGCGACAGGCGCGCGGCTCGGGCGAGCGCCCGCACGTCGAGCGGCTCGCGGTAGCGCGCGTCGACGAGGTCCTTCGCGCGAAGGAGGTGCCGGGCGGGATGGGCGGGCGCCATGCGCTCGTGAGTATCGCGGGCGTGACGCAATCTGCCGCAAATTGCGGAGAACGCCCGCCACGCGGCGTTCGAGGTCGCGCCCCGTCGGGTAGTCACTACCCGAAGGAGAAAGGAGGTGAAACGCATGTCTCAGACTCTCCCGGAGCGCCGCGCAGAGACGACGGCCGAGCGGTGGGAGCCGCTGAGCGAGCTCGAGCAGGTGACCGAGCGCATGCGGCGGCTGCTCGAGCAGACGTTCGGCGGGTTCGGCTGGAGCCTGCCGGCCATGGAGAAAGCGGCGTGGTCTCCGCTCGTGGACCTCGAGGAAACCGACGACGCCTACGTCGTGGAAGCCGATCTTCCGGGTGTCAGGCGTGAGAATGTGAACGTCGAGCTCGTCGGCAACGAGCTCACGATCACAGGCGAGGCGAAGGAGACGGAGCGGACGGGGACCGTCCGGCGACGGACGCGCCGGACCGGGCACTTCGACTACCGCCTCAGCCTTCCCAGCCATGTGGACCCCGAGAAGGTCGACGCGAGCCTCTCGGACGGCGTTCTGAAGGTGCGCGTGCCCAAGGCGGAGCGCGCGCAGCGGCGCCGTATCGAGATCAAGGCCTAGACGACGAGGGGGCCGGTACGCCGGCCCCTCCGTCACCTCCAACCGGTCGGCCTCGTCACGCGTCAGATGAGACCGGCGCGTGTCGCATGAGCCGCCGCCGCCGCTCGCGACGACTGTGTGAGCTTCCGGAGGATGTTCGCCACGTGCCGGTGGACGGTGTGCTCGCTCAAGACGAGCGACGAGGCGATCTCGCGGTTCGAGAGGCCGGCGGCGACGAGGCGGAGTACCTCGGTCTCGCGCCGCGAAAGCGGCGAGTCGCCGTTCGTCTCCACGGGCACCGCGTCGTCGAGGAACCCGGCGAGCGCCCGGGCCAGCTCGCGACGGTCGTCCATCCACGGAAGGTGCGAGTCGCCGGCGAGCGTCATGAAGCGGGCGTTCGGCAGGAGCGCCGCGAGCTCGCGGCCGCGACCGAGCGGCACGGTCCGGTCGCCGCGGCGGTGGAGCACCAGCGTGGGCATCGTCAGCCCCGGGAGGTACGCCCGGGCGTCCGAGGTCAGGTCGAGGTCGAGGAACGCCGCCGCGACGTCCGCCTCCGCGGAGTGGCGTTGATACCGGCTCAGTGCCGCGATCTCGTCGCCGCTCGCGTGCGGGAGGATCAGGCCGGCGAGCATCTGAGCCGCCAGCCCCCAGTTGGCGCGCACGAAGTCGATCAACGACCGCCGCGTCACTTCGGGCAGGTC
>JBOHBD010000179.1:0-4536 GCA_050698195.1 Gaiellaceae bacterium | reverse complement strand
GATCGCCATCCGCGCGATCGTGGACCACGAGATCGAGACGTACGACCCCTACGAGCGCGAGGTACTGGTGTGGCAAAGGTAGGCGAGCGAGCGATCACCTACGACGCGCGCGGGCTCGCCGAGCCGTTCGCCGAGGTCCCGAAGATCTCGGACATCGAAGGCGAGCGCGCCCGCTGCGACGCGAAGGGCCTGACGACGCGTCAGGTCAACCTCGAGCTCCGCTGGCTCCTGTACGAGCAGGGCGTGAAGGAGGTCGAGATCGACAATCCCGGGTCGCGGCACTCGCTCGGGGTCGGGATCCTCACCCGCTGCAAGATCACGTTCAACGGGAGCCTCGGCTACTTCGGCTGCGGCTTGATCGACGGCCCTGAGATCCACGTCACCGGGCGCGTCGGCTGGTCGGCGTGCGAGAACATGATGTCCGGGGTCGTCGTCGTCGACGGGAACGCGGGCTCGCTCACCGGCGCCGCGATCCGCGGAGGCGACGTCGTCGTTAGGGGCCGCGTCGGCGCGCGCTCGGGAGTCGACCAGAAGGGCGGCACGATCATCGTAGGCGGCTCGGCGGGTTCGATGACCGGGTTCATGATGCAGCGAGGCCGAATCATCATCTGCGGCGACGTCGGGCCCGGCCTCGGTGACTCGATGTACGACGGGACGATCTACGTGGCAGGCAAGGTCGCGTCGCTGGGCATCGACTGCGTCCCGGGCGAGTGGACGGACGCCGACACCGAGCTCGTCGAGCGGAAGTTCCGGATCTACGGCCTCGGCCCGCCGCCTGCGTTCCAGAAGTTCGTCTGCGGCAAGATGCTCTACAACTACGACTCGCTCGAGCCGGCGGAGAGGAAGCTAGCGATCTGAGTCATGGCCGACGAGACCGCCCCATCGAGCAAGAACGTCCTCGGCCGCAGCCGGATCTTCACGCCGGAGGTCATCAACGACATCCACGTGAAGGCCGAGCTCGGCCGCTACCGGATGCGCGGCTTCTCGATCTTCAAGCCGATCCCGCACTGGGACGAGCTGGTCTTCCTGCCCGGCACGCTCACGCGGTTCGTCATCGAGGGGTACCGCGAGAAGTGCGAAACGAAGACGGTGCTCGGCGCCCGCTTCGCGAAGAAGCCGCTCGAGCTCGAGATCCCGATCTACGTCACGGGGATGTCCTTCGGCGCCCTCTCGCTCGAGGCGAAGATGGCGCTCGCGAAGGGCGCCTCGATGGCGGGGACGGCGACCTGCTCGGGAGAAGGCGGGATGATCCCGCCCGAGCGGGACCACTCGACCAAGTGGTACTACCAGGTGATCCAGTCGCGGTACGGGTTCAACCCGCACCACCTGATGCTCGCGGACGGGATCGAGTTCTTCATCGGCCAGGGCTGCAAGGTCGGTCTCGGCGGACACCTGATGGGCCAGAAGGTGACCGAGCAGGTCGCGGAGATGCGCTCGCTGCCGGCAGGGATCGACCAGCGGTCGCCCGCGCGCCATCCCGACTGGCTCGGCCCCGACGACCTCTCGCTGAAGGTGCAGGAGATCCGCGAGGCGACGGACTACCAGGTACCGATCCAGCTCAAGCTCGGCGCCGCGCGCGTCTACGACGACGTGCGGATGGCGGCGAAGTGCGGCCCCGACATCATCTACCTGGACGGCGCGGAGGGGTCGACGGGAGCGGGCCCGCACATCGCGACCGAGGAGACCGGGATCCCGCTCATGGCCGCCATTCCGGAGGCGCGTCGAGCGCTCGAGGACGTCGGCCTGGCGGACGAGATCGACCTCGTCGTCGCCGGTGGCATCCGGAACGGCGCCGACGTCGCCAAGTGCCTCGCGCTCGGCGCGAAGGCGGTCGCGATCGGCACGACCGCGCTCATGGCACTCAACTGCAACAAGGAGATCCCCGGGGTCACCGACTACGAGGGCACCGTCGGCGTCCCGGCCGGCCAGTGCTACCACTGCCACACCGGGCGCTGCCCGGTCGGGATCACGACGCAGGACCCGGAGCTCCGCAAGCGGCTCGTCGTCGAAGAGGCCTCCGAGCGGGTCTACAACCTGCTGACCGCGATGACCATGGAGCTGCAGATGCTCGCCCGCGCCTGCGGCAAGACGAACGTCCACTCGCTCGAGCCCGAGGACCTCGCCGCATTGACGATCGAGGCCTCGGCGATGGCGCGCGTGCCGCTCGCGGGAACGAGCTACACGGTCGGTCAGACCGAGCACGAGATCCTCGCCCAGGTCAAGCGTCTGCTTGCGATCAAGGCGGAGGAGGAGCTCGAGGCGAGTCAGCCCGCCGACGTCGCCGATCTCCGGGCGGTCGAGCCGTGAGCGAGGCGGGACACGGCCACGACGTGGCGTACTCCGAGCCCGAGAAGATCAAGTCGCTCGATGCGGAGTTCCTCTCGGGACACCGCTTCCCATACCAGGAGGACCTGTCCCTCGTCGAGGACGTCGACCTCGACGCGGCGACGCCGGGCGAGGACCTGAACTGGCTCGAGGACGTCGAGCTCCTCGAAGAGGACGGCGTGCCGGCAGTGTTCGACCGCTACAGCAACTCCTTCCTCAAGATCTACTTCCCGATCCCCGCCGGACGGGAGAACGAGATGGCCCGGAAGGTGCTCGTCACGCACCTCCAGTCCGCGAACTCGTACGGGATCCAGCTCAAGGAGAAGCACACGAAGTTCCCTCAGCCCGAGCTCGGCCCGTGGGTCGAGAGCTCGAAGACCGTCGGGACGAACTGGCGCGCGCCCGTGCTCGAGGGTTGGGAGCGACCGGGGGGCCACTGAGAAGTCCTGGGGTGTAAAGGAATGCGCACGCTCGTCCTCCAGCACATCGCGTGCGAGCCGCCTGGAGTGTTCGAGGACGTGCTGCGAGAGCGACGGGCGGAGCTCCACCGGGTCGAGCTCGACGAAGGCGACGCGCTCCCCGACTGGCGCGCGTTCGACGGGATCGTCGCGATGGGCGGGCCGATGTCCGCGACGGACGACGCGAAGCTCCCGTGGCTCGCCGACGAGAAGCGGCTGATCGGGGAAGCGGTCGGCGCAGGCATGCCCTTCTGGGGCGTGTGCCTCGGCGTCCAGTTGCTCGCCGCGTCGCTCGGCGCTCGCGTATACGCAGGACCGGAGCCCGAGGTCGGCCTCCTTCCGGTGACGTTGACTCCGGAGGCGCTGGCCGACCCGGTGTTCGCCGATACCCCGTCCGAGCTCGTGACGCTGCAGTGGCACGGCGACACGTTCGACCTGCCGGAAGGAGCCGTGCGCCTCGCGCGCTCACCCGTCTACCCGAACCAGGCGTTCAGGATTCGACGGGCGTACGGCGTTCAGTTCCACCTCGAGGTCTCGCTGGAGATGGCGCGCGAGTGGGCGGAGGTCCCCGAGTACGTCGCCTCGCTCGAACGGACGCTCGGCCGCGACGAGACGCCGGCGTTTCTCGCCCGAATCGAGGAACGGGCCGGCGAGATGCGCGCCGCCGGACGCGCGCTCTTCGAGCGCTGGCTCGACCGCGTCGTCGCCGTACCGGAAACGACCTTCCGTGCGGCCCGCTCGGCCTGAGGCTCGCGAGGCCTCTCACGAGCGTGTACTTTTCGTGCGTAGACGTGTCCGCAACGACGTTGCTCTCTAGGCAATAGCTGTGGGGCTCCCGAAGCGTGCCCCCTACGTCGTCGTCGGCGCCGGGATCCACGGGCTCTCGACGGCCTTCCACCTCGCCCGAGAGCTCGGAGAGCGGGGGCTCGGCTCGGGCACGGACATCCTCGTCCTCGACAAGGCGCGCCCGGGCGCCGGGGCATCCGGGATCGCCTGCGGCGTCGTCCGCAACAACTACTTCCAACCCGCGATGAGCGAGCTGATGCGGGCGTGCGTCGAGGTCTGGGAGTCGGATCCCGTCGCGTACGCGTACAACCCCGTCGGGTACATCGCACTCGGAGCTGCCGTCCAGGAAGCCGACCTCGCCGCGACGTACGAGCGCCAGGAGCGGATCGGCTACGGCTCGGAGCTCGTCGTCGGACAGGCCGACGTCGACGCGCACATGAAGGCGCTCTTTCCCGACTGGCGCGCTCAGGGTGTCACCGTTTGCCTGCACGAGCACCGGGGCGGCTTCGCGTTCAACATGGACTCGGTCGAGGGCCTCTACCGCAAGTGCCGCGAGGCGGGCGTCTCCGTCCTCGCCGGCGTCGAGGTCACAGGGTTCGAGGAGGCGCCCGACGGCTCGGTCACCGCGGTCGAGACGACCGAGGGACGCGTCGAGGTCGGCGAGCAGGTCGTCGTCGCGCCAGGGCCGTGGGCGAGCCAGTTCTGGGCGATGCTCGGGCTGCCCGAGAGGATCGACGTCCACACACCCTCGGGCGACGTCGTCCACGGCCGCCCGATGTGGACGTACTGGAACTTGCAGGAGGGCGAGGTCGGGCTCGACCCGGCCGTCTTTGCGACCGCAGACGGCGGGGCGCCGCCCGTCATCCACCTGGACACGGACGCCCCGCTCATGACGGACGACGGCAGGCTGATCACCGACGAGCTCTGGGGGATCTACTTCAAGCGCGACCGCCACTCTGTGCAGGGA
>JBOHBD010000178.1:0-3901 GCA_050698195.1 Gaiellaceae bacterium | reverse complement strand
GGTCGGAGAGGTGCTCGATCTCGTACGCGATCGTCCCGCAATAGACCTCGCGCAGGCGTGGGAGGACGTCGGCGAGCGTCTCGCCGTCGACATGCACGCCGAGAAGGGACGCGGGTATCTGCGCCTGAACCTCCGGCGGGAGCGGAACCGTGAGCTCGCTCTCGTCGAGCGCAGGGTCGCCCGGCGGCTCCGAGCCGAGCGGGTCGAGGCGCGCGGCGAGGTGGCCGTGCGAGCGGATCGCGTCGACGAGCGCCATCGCGGAGGCGACCGCCGGGAGGAGCACGAGGTCCGCGGCAACGCTTGTAACAACTTGTTGCAAGGGCGCTTCCGTGGTCGCGACGGGACGTACTGCCGTCGGAGCCGCCGACGGGATTGGCGCAGGCGGAGGCGCAGGTGTGCTCGGGGGCGCCTCGACCGCGGGAGGCGGAGGCGCAGCCGGCGCCGCAACCGAGGGAGTCCGAGGCGCGACCGGCGCCGCGGCGAGCGCGGCGGCGCCGTTCCCGTCGTCGGCGCTAACCCTCGTGGCCAGGCGATCGAGAACGGGAAGCGCAGTGAGGAGGGCGTCGTCCGCACCCTCGAAGAGCTCGCGCCAGGCGGGATCGACGGCCTCGGGGTTCTCGAGGTACTGCTCGAGCAGGAAACCGACGTAGCCGGCGTTCAGGCCCGAGAGCTGCGGGGGAGTGGCCACCCTCGGTTTGTATCAGGGGCGGTGCGCACGGCGTTTCGCCGTCTCGCCGAGAGCGTCCGCCGCAACCGCTAGAACAGCGGGGTGTCCGTCGAGATGGCGATCACCATCCCGAAGAAGAACGCGAGCCCGGCGACGAGCACCGAAACCGCCGCGAGCCTGCGATGCGACTCCGTCATGCGTGCTGCAACGAGAGCGACGACGATGGCGGCCGGAGCGAGCAGGCCCGGTTGTCGAGCGAGGGCGATTCCCGAGAGCGCGAGGGAGAAGGCGCACAGAAAGCCCGCGACCCGGTCCGCTCGGCGTGGCTCGACGGCGCTCACCGGCGACCCGCACCCGCTCTCCCGGCGTGTGACCGCGCGAGCGACGTCCGCGAAGCGGAGGCTCCGAGGAGCGGACGACCGGCGGGTGGGCCGATCGGCCGCAACGGCCGGCGAGACGCACGACGGGACGCACGGCGCCGCCGCCGGTCGTCCCAGCCGCACGGCGTCAACGGCACGTACGAGTGAACCGTGTCGCCCCCCTCGCCCGTTCCCGCTTCGGCATGGACCGCCCACCAGACGACAGCGGCGAGGTAGACCATCGGGATCTTCAGCACGAGGAGCATGAAGATCGCTTCCCACACGGACACGGGCACGACGGGGTCAGTCTACGCCACCGGCCCTCGCCCCCTCGGGCAGGTCCTTACACGACCCTCATACTCGAGCCGCTACGGTGCCCGAAATCTTCGTGCGGCCCAACTGCCGAACCACGCACCCGCCCACGGTAAAGGAGACCTCGTGAGACGTATCGTCCGCCTCGTCCTCGTTCTGTGCATCCTCGTCCTGAGCGCGCTCGCGACACTGACCGCGCCACCCGCGATGGCAGCAGAGAGGATGTGGGTCGGTTTCCACGACGATCCGAGCTTCCGCTGGGTGAACAACCGGATGAAGCGGATCCAGTCGTCGGCGGACGCGGGCTCGACGATCATGCGCCTCCTCGTGCAGTGGAACCTCGCGGCGCCGCGACGTCCGGCAGAGCCGTCGAACCCATTCGATCCGGCGTACGTCTTCGATGACGTCGACGAGGCCGTGCGCACGGCGCAACAGACGGATCAGGAGGTCATGCTGACGATCTCCGGGACGCCTCGCTGGGCGAACCGCGGGAGGAATCCGAACGTCATGCCGCGGCGGCTTCGCGACTTCACGAACTTCGCTCGCGCGATCTCGTCTCGCTACTCCGGCCGCTTCGAGGGCTACCCGTTCGTCCGCTTCTGGTCGGTCTGGAACGAGCCCAACCTGAACCTGTTCCTCACGCCGCAGTTCAACGCACGGGGCCGGTCCGTGGCCCCCGCGAACTACGCGAAGCTCTACGCGGCTGCCTACAAAGGCATCAAGGCCGGCAACCGTCGGGCGAAGGTCGCGATGGGTGAGACCTCGGCGCGCGGCAGGGACCGGCGGCGCCCCAACGTCTCGGACACGCACTCGCCGGGCAAGTTTGCGGAGCTCGTCGCCAAGGCGAACGGACGGCTCAAGTTCGACGCCTGGTCGCACCACCCGTACCCGTTCAACCCGAACTCGAAGCCGTCGCAGAAGGTGCGCTGGCCGAACGTCTCGCTCGCGTCCCTCCCCCGCTTCAACGCCGAGCTGAAGAAGTTCTTCAAGCGCAAGAACGTGCCCATCTGGGTCACCGAGTACGGCCACCAGACGAAGCCGCAGGACACGTTCGGCGTCTCGTACGCGCGGCAGGCCGCCTACATCCGGCAGTCGATCAACATGGCCAGGAAGCTCCCGTTCGTCGAGATGTTCATCTGGTTCGTGTTCCAGGACGACCCCGGACAGCCGTGGGAGTCCGGCGTCTACACGGCAGGAGGAACGGTGAAGGGCTCCTCGCTGAGGCGCTTCTCGTCGACCGCGACGCCGCTCGACGCACGGAACGGGGTGTACCGGTTCCGCGCAGGCACGCTGACCCCCCTCGTCTCCCTTTACACGCGACGCTACTGCGTGGGCGACACGACGGGGACGCCGATCGGCATGACCTGGCGCGTGTTCCGTCGCAACCGGCTGATCGCGGTCGGGCAGCAGTCGTCCCCCCTCCGGCCCGACTGCACGATCACGGCACGTCTCCGCTTCAGGGTCGCCAAGGGCCAGGCGTACCGGGCGACGTTCGAGCTCAACAACGTCGACGGCGTCCTGCTGACCCGCGAGCTCACCATCCGAGGCACGTGAGTCTCTCGAGCGGGGTCGGGTTGGAGCCCGGCCCCGCTCGTTCTCGTCCGCTCAGCGATCCCAGACGAACGCCTGCATCCCCTCCCACCACTGGGGTGAGCCCCGCTCCTTTCCGTCGAGGGCGAGGATGCGGCGGGCGCGCGGTTGCTCGGCGAGGTAGTCGTCCATCGCCCGGTCGACGTCGGCCCAGTCCGTGTCGTCCACGATCATGAGAGCGCCTGGCGCGAGCAAGGGCTCGGCGACGCGTAGCCCGTCGAGCTGAGCCTCGTAGGCGTGGGAAGCGTCGTAGTACCAGACGCCGATCGGCGTGCCGTCGAGCGCGCCTCCTGGCACAAGCTCGAAGATGTCGCCGACGACGAGCTCGGGCCGCGCGAGGCCGAACCGCTCGAGATTCCGCTCGACCTTCTCGACCGTGGCGTCGCGGAAGGCGAAGCCGTCGATCCCGACGAAGCGGCGCCCGTCGTTGCCGAGCATCGCCGCGATGAGGCTCGCTCCGTGGTAGACGCCGACCTCGACGTACGCCTCCTCGGGGCCGAGGCACGAGGCTGCGAGGTTGAGCAGCGCGAGGACGTTCTCCGACGCGAGGTTCTCGACCTCTTCGACGATCGGCGCGAAGCGGCGGTCGAGCGGGTGCTCCGAGCGCGGGAAGTTGTCGAAGAGCCCCGGGAGCTCGCGGAGGAAGCGGTCCGCGTCCATGGTGGCCTCCCCTGCTCTCCTACAGGTGGCTCGTCACGCCGGCGAGGCTAGGCTCCTCCTCCGGGGGCTCGTACCACGACAGCGCGTAGCGACCGTCGTCCAGGTCGCGGGCGAGCGTCGAGAGCCTGAGCGGCCGGAAGGTGTCGCACATGACCGCGAGCTCCGTCGTCTCGGACACCCCGAGAGCCTTCTCCGCAAGCCCCGGCTGCGGGCCGTGCGGAAGGCCGGAGGGATGCAGCGTGATCGCGCCGACCGAGATCCCCTTGCGCGATCCGAAGTTCCCGGAGACGTAGTAGATCATCTCCTCCGACTG
>JBOHBD010000177.1:0-2576 GCA_050698195.1 Gaiellaceae bacterium | reverse complement strand
ATCGTCGACGACCACCCGAGCTTTCGAGCTTCGGCGCGAGCGATCCTGGAATCCGACGGGTTCGAGGTCGTCGGCGAGTCGCCGGACGGGACCTCGGCGCTCGAGGCGGTCAGGGAGCTCGAGCCAGACGTCATCCTCCTCGACGTCCAGCTGCCGGACGCGAACGGCTTCGACCTGTGCGCTTTCATGTGCGAGATGGGCCCGCACCCGAGCATCGTCCTCGTCTCGAGCCGCGACGCCGTCGACTACAGCGGCCTGATCGACTCCAGTCCGGCACTGGGCTTCATCTCGAAGGCCGACCTCTCCGGCGAAGCCGTTCGCGCGCTCCTCGCTTGAGCCGCCTCACTCTCGCCCTCGGGCTCGCCCTGCTCGTCGTCGAGACGGCGGTCGTCATCGCTCTCGTGGCGACGAGCGATCACAGGGCGGGGGGCTGGACGTCCGCGTTGGGCATCACCGCCGGCGTGCTCTTCGTCCTCTCCGGGCTGGCGGCAATCTGGCGGCGCCCCGAGAACTGGACCGGCGTCTACCTCGCTGCGGTCGGCTATCTCTGGCTGCTCGCCGCCCTCTGGTCGTCCGACGAGCCATGGGTGCACGTGTTCGGCATCGTCGTCGGCGGGCTCCCCTACGTGCCGTTCGCCGCGCTCCTGCTCGCGTATCCCACGGGCCGGTTCGGATCCCGCTTCGAACGCGCCTTTCCGCTGATCGTCGGCGTCACGCTGGTCTCGTTCTCGACGGCGATCGTCCTCTTCGACTCCACTCCCGTTCCGGAGTGCGAGGAGTGCCCGGAGAACCCGCTCGACGTCGTGGACGGCGGGGGCGCCGGCGACGCCCTCGGGATGATCGCGACGGTGTCCGGAGTGTTTCTCGCGTCGATCGGCGTCGGCCTCCTCGTGCGTCGGTGGCGGCGGGCGGGTCTGACGCTCCGCCGCGCCCTCCTGCCGGTCTTCGTCGCCGGAGGGGCAACGCTCGCCGCCCTGGTGGTCAACGGTCTCCTCGCGGCGCTCGTCTCCGAGGACGCGGCCGACGCGATGGCGCCCGTCGTGTTCGTCTTCTTCGGGGCCGTCCCGCTCGCGTTCCTCTTCGGGATCCTCCGCACGCGGCTCGCGCGATCGTCGGTCACGGACGTGGTGCTCGCGCTGCGGGACGGCACGCCGCTGCGCGACGCCATCGCGAGGGCCCTCGGCGACCCGTCGCTCGAGGTCGTGTATCGGCTCGAGCCGAGCCGCGGCGTCGTGGGCGCCGCCTGGGTCGACCCGCAGGGGCGGGGAGTGCCCGAGCCGAGCCCCGACGAGGACCGCGCGGTCAAGTTCATCGAGCAGGGCGGCGAGCCGGTGGCGGCTGTCGTGTACGACGCGGCGCTCGCCGGCGAGCCGGAGCTCGTCGACGCGGTCACGACCGCCGCAGGGCTCACCTTCCAGAACGAGCGGCTCCAGGCGGAGCTCCGAGCCGAGGTGAGGCTTGCCGGCACGCTCGCCGACACCGCTCCGAGCCTGCTCTCGAACGTCGACACCGACGGGCGCATCCTCAAGCTCAACTCGGCGACGCTCGCTGCGAGCGGGTACTCGAGCGAGGACGAGGTACGCGGGAAGCACTTCTGGGACGTCTTCATCGACCCCGAGGAGCGCGAGGACATGATCGCGCGCTTCAAGGCGGCGGCACCCGACTTCCCGCCGAGCGAGTACGAGAACGCGTTCACGAACCGTCGCGGCGAGCGGCTCGTCATCTACTGGCACAGCGCGCCCGTCCTCGACGACGACGGGCGCGTCCTGAGCATCGTCGCGGGCGGTCTCGACCTGACCGATCGCTACCTCCTCGAGGAGGAGAAGCGGCGCGAGCGCGAGTTCCTCTACGCGATCGCGAACAATGCGCCGAGCCTCATCTGCGTGATCGACGAGCAGGGCCGTGTCGCCCACCGCCGGTGGGACAGGGGCGACCACAAGATCGGGGCGACGAACCTCGCCTTCGAAAGGCTTCTCGAGTACGAGCCCGGCGCGACCGGCGGGCATGTCTTCTGGGAGCGGTTCGTGGACCCGACCGAGGCCGACGAGGTGAGAGAGCGCATTCAGCGCGTCGTCGCCGGAGGCTCGCCGGACGAGCACGACAACATGTGGGTGACGAGCTCGGGCAAGCGGCTGCACGTCGCCTGGTCGTGCACGCCGCTGCCGCAGGTCGACGAACGCACGCTGTTCCTCGTCTCGGGGTCCGATGTCAGCGAGCGGAAGCACAGGGAGCTCGAGCTCCAGCGTGCACGCGACTTCCTCCAGACGGTCGTCACCACGATCCCGAGCCTGCTCGTCGTCGTGGACCAGGACGCGCGCATCGCCGAGAACGGCGTCAATCGCGAGTTCAGCTCGACCTTCGGCTGGTCGGCAGCCGAGGCGACCGGCCGCAGCTTCCTCGAGCTCGTGCACCCGGAGGACGACTACCCGGTACGGATGGCGATCGCTGCGGCGGCGAACGGCGTGGCCAGGACGGATCTCGAGGCTCGCTGGCTGCTGCAGGACGGCGAGGCAGCGGTGGTCGCCTGGACCGCGACGCCGACGCGTGACCGCGACGGGCGCGCCCGGGTCCTCCTC
>JBOHBD010000176.1:0-3696 GCA_050698195.1 Gaiellaceae bacterium | reverse complement strand
CGCTCCTCGAGTCGCTCGAAGTCGCCGCGAATGGCGGCGCGCATGTCGTCGAGGTGGCTCTCCTCGCGCACGAGAAGGCGTTCCCGGCCCGCCCCGCGAGTCCTGCCGCGAGACCTCTAGCGCGGTGAAGCGAAGGCGGCGACCCAGACGGCCGCGGGCCCGCTTCCGAAGAAGCCGTCCGCAGGAACGAGCGCGACTCCTACGTCACGAAATCCGGGACGGAGGACGTTGGCGCGATGCCCGGGAGACTGAAGCCACGCCGCCACGGCGTCCCGTGGGCTGACCGTCCCCGAGGTACCTGCGAAGAGGTTCTCACCGAAGCTCGAGTAGCGGTATCCCGCAGCGCGGAGCGCAGCCGTCAGATCAGAGCCGCACGGCGTGTGCGACAGCTGGCCGCACGAGACGACCTTGCGCCCCTTGAGGTCCGCTGCACGCTGCAACGCCGACGACGGCGAGAGCCGTGCGCGGTGCTCCCGCGCACGCGCCCAGTTGACGAGGCAGGTGACAGCGCGCTGCTGGACCGCGGGCGACGCGGCGGGATTCGTCGATCCCTTGCAGGCAGACACGGGTGCCAGGTACGCGCTCCACGCAGCGCCGCCGCCGTCAGCGCGCCCGACGACCACGAATGCGGCAAGGGCAGCGAGAAGGAGAGCCGTGAGGCCGACGCGAGCTGGCGTTGCCGCAGTAGCAGACACCCCCGCACCGTACGAGGGATGCCGAATGGCGTCCTTGCCCTCTTCGGGTGACGCGGCGTGCCTCGCATAGGTGATCCTGCCCCTCATCAGGGTCACCCGGGCGACTCTAACCGGTTGCCAGGATGATGGCTGCGCCATGTGGCCGCCGCGAGCAGGCCGAGCGCCAGCGTCGGGAGCACGCTCAGCGACCGGTAGAGGAGCGTCGCCGCCACGGCGTCGGCATTCGACGCGCCGAAGGCGACGAGCGCTCCGGAGAGGCCGAGCTCCACGATCCCCACTCCTCCGGGCGTCAGTGGGAGCGTCCCGAGGATGCGGATCAGCGACCAGGCTGCAAACGCCTCGATCCAGGAGACCTCGGCCCCCGAGACTCCGACGACCCGGAGGCAGACGAGAAGCAGCCCGAACACGCTCAGGTGCCCGACGAGGGTCGTCAGCGTCAGGACGTGCCATCGCCGTCGCAGAAGGCTCAACGCGCTCGACCGGAAGCGCACGAGATTCTCCCCTCTCCACGCCACGGGCGCACGGCGCAGGAATCCCTTCAAGCGCGTCGCCCTCCGCGCGAAGAAGTCGCCGATCCGACGGGCCCGATCGGCGCTCGAGAGAGCGAGGGCGAAGGCGGCTATCACGACGACGAGTACACCCACACCGACCACTGCAGCCGTGGTGAGTGCCGGGTGATCTTCGTCCACTCCGGTCAACAGTGCAAGCCCGACGATCGGAAACGCGAGGTTTGCGAGCTGGTTCCAGATGCCCGTCACGGCTACGGCGAGAGCGACGGAGCCGGTGCCGAAGCCCCACGAGCGCAGCATCGAGTAGGAGCCGGCCATCCCCACCGCCGCGCCGGCGGGGGACACCATCGCGAGCGCCGTCGAGGCCTGGGTCAGTGCGAGCGCCTGCCGAAAGCCGAGCCGGGGAAGCGCGACCATCCAGGGCGGAGGGAATGTCGCGAGGTTGAGGACGGTCGCTCCGGCGAGGAGGACGAAGTCCTGCCAGCTCAGCTCCTCGATGACGTCCCAGACGTCGCGGTAGTCGGCGATGCGCGGCAGGACGAACGCGAACACCGCGGCGACGACGAGGAGCGTCCCCAGACCGCCGAGGAGGCGCCTGCGGGTCGCCCAACGCCGACGGGGAGCGGCGGTGCCGTCTGGCATCCGCGGGAACCTATCGTGGGTCGTTCATCCAAACGGAAGGAGTCGGACATGAAATGCGGCAGTCGTCATTCGATCTCTCCGGGCGCGGCGATCGCGCTCCTCGCTCTCTTCTTCGCGCTCGGAGGCTCGGCGTTCGCCGTCGGCGAGCGAAGCCAGAGCGCGACCGTCGCCCAGCAGCGCTGCGCGCAGGGCGCGATCCGCGGCATCGCGCACGTCACGGGCGGGCCGAACGGTGCAGCGAACATCCCGGACCGGTTCACCGGCTCGAACGTGCTGTTCGCGCGCAAGTTCAACTGCACCCGTCGTGCGATTCAGGTGCGCCGCCTCGGAATCGGCATCTACGAGCTGCAGTTCGTGGGAAACGGCGCGCCGAGCGCGATCGGGAGCGGCGTCTCCGGGGCGCAGAGCTCGGCGGACCGGATCGGACCCGGCCTCTTCCGGATCACGGTCTCCCCGACGGGGCGAGCCGATCCGGCCGACCTGCCCTTCATGGTGACGCTCGTCTGACCTCGCGCTACGGCAGACGCGGCGCGAGGAACGCGGAGAGGCCGCCCGAGACGAGGAGCAAGCCCGCGGCGAGCGCGACGAAGAGGAACGTGATCTCGGACTCTCCGGGCTCGCGCCCGAGCTGCGAGCTCAGGCTCGAGTACGCCTTCTCGAGCGCGTCCGCAGACCGCGCCTCCGAGAACTCGCCGCCGGTCATCTCGGCGATCTGGCGCAGCGTCTCGGGGTCCGGCGGGACCGAGATGTCCTGGCCGGCGCCCGGGTCGGGCGGGCCGAACGCTCCGAACGACCCGCGATCGATCGTGCCCTCGGGGGTGCCGAGCGCGATCGTGTAGACGGGAATGCGTGCTTCCTGCGCGAGCGCCGCGCCCTCGAGCGGCTGCAGGATGCCGCGGGTCTGCGCACCGTCCGAGAGGAAGAGGATCGACACCGGTCCCTTCTCCTCGTCCTCCTCCCCGCTCGCCTGGGCCAGCACCCTCGTCGAGCGCGTCCCGGGCCGGAACACGATCTCTTGCCCCGGCGGCGGCTCCTCGTCGGTGACCTGCTTTCCGAGGTCGACCGCCGTCTCCAGGGCGTCGCCGATCGCGGTGCCCCCGAAGACCTGGAAGAACTCGATCTCGTCCACGGCCGTACGCACGAGGTCGTGATCCTTCGTCGGTGGAGTCGCGACCTGAGCCTCGCCGGCGAACACGACGAGGCCGACGCGCAGCCGCCCTGGGACCCGATCGAGGAACAAGCGCATGGCGTCCTGCGCAGCGGCCAGCCTCGTCGGCTCCACGTCGTCCGCCTGCATCGACCGCGACGTGTCGATCACGAGGATCACCGTCGCGCGCTCCCGCAGGAGCATGCGCTCGACATGCGGCCGTGCGAGACCGACGAAGAGCAGCGCGAGGGCGAGGGCGAAGAGGACGGGCGGCACGAGCCTCTGCCACGACCGCCCCGACGCGACCGTCGAGAGCACGTCGAGGTTCGGAAAGCGAACGGCGTAGCGCATCCTCCGCCGTTCCGCGAGCCGCCACATCCCGACCGCTGCGGCGAGCAGGAGGAGCCCAGCGAGGAACCAGGGGCTCTGGAAGCTCATCGCGTCCTCGCGCACACGGCGTGCACCTGGACGACGGCGCGAACCCCTCCGAGCTCGGCATCGCCGCGCACCCGGACGACCACCCGTCCGCCTCTGACCGCCCGCACGCCCGCCACGGTTCCCGCGAGGCTCGCGCTGGGGGGCCTTCGCGTGTAGAAGCCGAACGCATGGGACGAGGCGACGAGGCGCTCTCGCGCCGCGCAACGTTGCGAGACGGTCGTGCCGCCGGGCCGGACCCGCACTGTCTTCACGCGCCGGACGGTGG
>JBOHBD010000175.1:0-15725 GCA_050698195.1 Gaiellaceae bacterium | reverse complement strand
CTTCCACGTCGGCGACGGGTTCCTCACCGACGGCCTGCCTCGGTTCGAGACCGCCGTGCAGCGCGTCGCGGAGATGACCCATCGCCTGCTCGACGCCGGGCACGAGGTCGTCGAGGTGAACGCCGGTGGAGGCCTGGGTGTGCCGCAACGCGAAGAGGACGAGCCGCTCGACCCCGACGGATATGCCGCCGTGCTCGTCCGGCACGTTGCTCCACTCGGCGTGGCGATCGGCTGCGAGCCGGGCGACTACCTCTGCAAGGAGTCGGGCGTCCTGCTCGCCGAGGTCGTGTCGCTCGACGAACGCGACGGCGTGACCTTCGCCGGGCTCGACGCCGGCTATAACGTCGCGCCCGAGCGGTTCATCTACGGGTCGCTCGTCCCGATCGTCCTGTGCCGTGCGGCGGACGCCGAACCGACGCGCGTCTATACCGTGAGCGGCAACATCAACGAGGGCGACGACCTGTGGGGTGAAGAGGTCCCTCTGCCGGAGCTGCGAGAGGGCGACGTCCTCGCGCTCATCGGCGTGGGGACGTACAATCGCTCGATGCATCTCGACCACTGCCTGCGACCACCCGCGGGGACGGTCGCGTTCGCCGACCGGCTGAGCTAGCGCGTGCGCGGGAAGCCGAGGTCGACCGTGCTCTTCGCGGGATCCGGCCAGCGCTGCGTGACGACCTTGCCCCCGGTGTAGAAGCGCACGCCCTCGGGCCCGTACATGTGCGAGTCGCCGAACAGCGAGCTCTTCCAGCCGCCGAACGAGTAGTAGGCGACGGGGACCGGGATCGGGACGTTGATCCCCACCATCCCGGTGTCGACCTCGAAGACGAACTGGCGAGCCGCGCCGCCGTCCCGAGTGAACAGCGCGACACCGTTCCCGTACGGGTTCCGGTTCACCAGGTCCACGGCCTGGTCGTACGTCTCCGCGCGGACGACCGAGAGCACGGGCCCGAAGATCTCGTCCCGGTACGCGTCCATGGTGGGCGTGACGTCGTCGAGCAGCGACACGCCGAGGAAGAAGCCGGGGCTGTCCTTGTAGAGGGCGTGCTCGCGGCCGTCGGTGACCACCTTGGCGCCCTGCGACCGCCCGGCGTCGAGGTACGAGGCGACCTTGTCCCGATGCTCCCGGGTGATCAGCGGTCCCATCTCGGACTCCGGATCCATCCCGGGGCCGACCTTGATCTTGGGCAGACGATCGGCGATCGCGTCCACGACCTGGTCGGAGACCTTCCCCACCGAAGTCACGACCGAGATCGCCATGCACCGCTCGCCCGCCGAGCCGTAGCCGGCCGAGATGGCCGCGTCGGCCACCATGTCCACGTCGGCGTCGGGCAGCACGATCATGTGATTCTTCGCGCCGCCGAGGGCCTGCACGCGCTTCCCGTTCGCGGTCCCGGTCGCGTAGATGTACTTCGCGATCGGGGTCGACCCGACGAAGCTCACGGCGCGGATGTCCGGGTGCTCGAGGATCGCGTCGACGGCCACCTTGTCGCCGTGGACGACGTTGAAGACGCCGTCCGGGAGCCCTGCTTCCTTCAGGAGCTCGGCCGTGCGGACCGATGCGGACGGGTCCTTCTCGGACGGCTTGAGGATGAACGTGTTCCCGCAGGCGATGGCCGGAGCCCACATCCACATGGGCACCATCGCCGGGAAGTTGAACGGGGTGATGCCCGCGACGACGCCGAGCGGCTGGCGAATCGAGTACACGTCGATCCCGGTCGCGGCCTGCTCGGAGTAGGAGCCTTTGAGGAGCGTCGGGATCCCGCAGACGTACTCGACGACCTCGAGCCCGCGCTGAACCTCGCCCATCGCGTCGGAGAGGACCTTCCCGTGCTCGGTGGTGAGCAGGCGCGCGAGATCCTCGCGGTGCTCATCGAAGAGGTCGTAGATGCGGAAGAAGAGGTCGGCGCGCTTCGAGAGCGACCACGTGCGCCACTCGGAGAACGCCGCCTTCGCGGTCGCGACCGCGCGATCGATCTCCTCCGGCCCGGCGAAGTCGACCTGTCCGGTCTGCTCGCCGGTCGCCGGGTTGTAGACCGGGCCCATGCGACCGGACCCGCCTCGTACGATCTCGCCGCCGATCCAGTGCTTGACCAGCTCGAGCTCCGTCGTCACCGCTGCGCTCATGTCCGCACCTCCCGCCGTCGCGTGCTCGTCGTTCCTAGGGTAGCGCCGTTACGTGGCCGGGGATTTCGCCCGCCGTCCCGCCGCTCGTCGAACGACCGCGTCCTCGCCGGGGGAGAAGATCGACTCGTGGCCGTCCTCCCAGCGGACGCGGAAGCGCTCGTGGCCGGGGTCGCCCCGGACCTCCAGGATCTCACCCGTCTTGGCGGCGATGCCGACGGCGTGGCCCTCGACGACGATCTCGTCGCCGGCGCGCGCCGGCTTGCCGTGCACGGTCTTGGCCATCGCAACCCTCCGTTCGGTCGGTTCCCTCGAGTGTGCCACTCGGAGCACTAGACCGGGATGATCAGGCTCTCGAGGTCGCGCGGGTAGTAGGTCAGGATCTCGATCCCGTCGTCCGTCACGAGCACCGTGTCCGAGTGCCGGAAGCCGCCGAGGTCGGGTGCGTAGAGGCCGGGCTCGACGGTGAAGACCATCCCGGGCCGGATCTCCGTGTGATCCCCACTGTCGAGGAACGGGCCCTCGTGGTAGCGGAGCCCGATCGCGTGGCCGGTGTGGTGGCGCCAGTGCGGCTGGAGGTCGTGCTCGTCGAAGTAGGCCCGGACGGCGGTGTCCACGTCGGAGCAGGGCGCGCCCGGACGAATCGCGTCGAAGGCGACCTCCTGGACCGCCTTCATGTGCCCGAACATCCGCTCCTGCTCGGGTGACGGGTCGCCGATCACCATCGTCCGCTCGAGCTCGGAGAGGTAGCCCCAGACCGGAGCGCTCGCTCCCGTCACGAGCACGTCCCCGACCTCGAAGACGATGTTCCCGGCCAGGGCGTGCGGGATCGCGGAGTTGCGGCCGATCTGGCCGCGGTAGCCGGCATGCGCGCCGCGCGCGAAGAAGCTCTGGGCCCGGTAGATCTCGCCGATCGCGTCGAGCATGGCGAAGGTCGCCTCGTCGGACGCGCGCTGGGAGACCTCGGTCTCGGTGATGCCCGGACGCGTGTAGCGCTGCAGCAGGCGGTGCGCCAGGTTCCCCCAGCGCACGCTCTCCCGGATCAGCGCGATCTCGGCTGCCGACTTGACCGCCATCTGCTCCTCGATCTGCTCGACGACGCGGACGACCGTCGCGCCGGAGAGCTCCGAGAGCGTGGGCCCTCGGTAGCCGAGGATCCAGGGGTAGCCGTCCTGATCGGCTCCGATCGTCCCGGTCAGCCCCATCTCCGACACGGTCTTCTCGAGAGCCGTCTCGGAGCGTGGCTCACCCGGGTACTCGAGGTAGTGCTCGACCCGGTCGAACACCGCCTTCGCCTCTGCATGCTCGACCTCGAGCCGTGGAACGACCAGGGCACGCCCGCCGTCCGCGGCGAGGACGAACGCGATCGGCCGCTCCGTCGGCGCGAACGCGAATCCCGCATAGTAGAGGACGTAGTACGGGTCGAAGAGGACGACGCCGGAGACACCGCTCGAGCGAACGCTGTCGAGCAGGGAGTCGCAACGCGCTCGATGCTCCTCGGGCGCGATGGCGATCGAGGTCAGCACGAGTCCGGAGCCTACTGCCGGGGTACTCTGCGCGAGGGGTGAAGGCTCTCGTCGTCTCGGTCGTCGTTCTGTGCACGGCACTGAGCGGCGCCGCACAGGCCGCCCTTCCGTTCGCGTACGACCGCGACCTCGGCCGCGTCGCCCACGAGTCGCTCTGGCGGGCCGTCGTCGACGGGCCGCGCATCGCACGATCGGAGGTACGGCGTGTCTACGTCAGGTGCTACCGCGACAGGCGGTCGTTCGAGCTGGCGTTCGAGCGGCGCTTCGGGCTCTCCGCGACGCGCGTGATCGCCTACTACGCGGGTGGATCGGAGATCTACCTTCGCGCCGGAACGTGCGACAACGTCCGCGCCTTCCTCGCCGGGCGCTACACCGTGTACACCGCCGCCGGCTACTCGATCCTCCTGCACGAGGCGCTCCACCGGCAGGGCGTCGAGGACGAGCGAATCACGACGTGTCTCGCCAACGAGGCGGTGCGGTGGGGTGCGACGTGGTTCGGGGCCACCGAGGAGCAGGCGCTCCGCGCGCGCAACCTCGCGCTCACCTTCACGAGGTTGTACGCCCCGCCGTCCTACCGGATGGGGAAGCCCAACTGCCTCCTCCTGAACCGCCGGACGGACTGGACCCACTACAGGTAGTAGCGTGCCTCGGCGTGGCCGATCCGGAGCGGGTCAAGGCGGAGGAGCAAGAGGAGGATCTCAAGCAGCGCCTCGAGCGTGAGCACGGAGAGCTGCTCAACGAGCTTCGCGCGCTTATCCCCGGCGCCGAGGTCCTGTTCGGCTTCCTGCTCGCGATCCGCTTCACGGGCCGGTTCGACGATCTCGACGACTCGCAGCGGTACGTCTACTACTTCACGCTCCTGAGCACGGCCGCGGCGCTCGTCTTCTTCCTCGCGCCCGCAGCGCACCACCGGATCCGGTTCAGGGCGGGTGACAAGGAATCCGCGATGCGGAAGGGAAATCGCGACGCGATCGCCGGCTCGGTCGCGACCGCGTTCGCATTCACAGGAGTCGTCTACCTCGTGACCGATCTCGTCTTCGGGACGACGGAGGCTGTTCTCGTGGGGGCAGCCTTCTTCGCGTTCCTCTCCTGGCGCTGGTGGGCGGTTGCTCTCTACCGCGCGTGGAAGGATCGGCGCCAGTAGTCGGACAGCCTGCTGCTCCGTTTAGCGGCCACTCCTCGTCGGGTACCCACTGCGGGTGCCGCGAGCGATCTGGTCGGGCAGCATCGCGTTCGGGCTCGTCAACGCGCCGGTGAAGATGTACACGGCGATCGACGAGCACGACCTCGAGCTCCATCTCGTCCACGAGAAGGACGGCTCCCCGATCGGGTACGAGAAGGTGTGCAAGAAGGAGGGGCGGGAGGTCCCGGCCGACGAGATCGTCAAGGCGTACGAGGTCTCGGACGGCGAGCTCGTCTACCTCGAGGACGAGGATTTCGAGGCTGCGGAGGAGGAGGGCTACCGCACGATCCAGGTGCTCGACTTCGTCCGACGCGAGGAGATCGACCCGCTCGTGTTCCAGCGGAGCTACTACCTCGGGCCGGCGGAAGGCGCCAAGAAGGTCTACCGTCTCCTCGTTCGCGCGATGGAGGAGTCGGGTCTGTCCGCGATTGTCGAGTACGTGTTCCGCCAGAAGCAGCAGCTCGGCTGCCTCCGCGTGCGCGACGGCCTGATCCTGCTCGAGGCGATGTACTTCGCCGACGAGATACGCCCAGCCGAGGGCATCGCGCCGAAGAGCAGGTCGAAGGTCGACAAGCGTGAGCTCGAGATGGCCCAGACGCTCATCGACCGCTTCACCGGGGACTTCGACCACGCGAAGTACGAGGACACGTATCGAGCGCGCTTGCTCGAGGTCGTGCAGCGCAAGCGTCGCGGAGAGGAGATTCGCGCACCGTCGCCCGAGCGGGAGGAGGCGCCGTCAGACCTCCTCGCGGCGCTGCGCGCGAGCGTGGAGGCGGCGAAGGGGGCGAAGAACGGGCGCTCGAAGAAGCGTCGCACGAGCCGCCCGAAGACCAAGACGAATGCGACGGCGAAGGCGCGCTAGCGTCTCTCAGTCGATCCGGTCGAGCTTCGCTCGAAGGGCCGCCACTGCGCGTTCGGCGTCTCGCCGCTCCCGCTCGGCTCGACGCAACGCGGCATCGGCTTCCCGCAGATCGCTTTCGGCGCGCCCGAGCTCCTCGCGCAGCTCTCGTTCGCGTGTGCGCCGTTCGGCCTCCTGCTGCTTCGCCCGGCTCGGGGTGGACCTCCGCTGTCCCGGCCTCGGGGCGAGCCCGGCGAACGGCGAGAAGCCGACGGCGTCGATCTCGTCCGTGAGCGCTCCGCGAGCGAGCGCGTCGCGGGTCTCGTCGTCTGCCGCCGCGCTGCGGAGGAGATCCCGAACCCGCCGGCGCATGGTGTCCGTCGGAGCCTTGCCGCCGCGAGCGACGTGAGCGACGGCGACGTCCGCGAGCAGGTTCAACGCGGTATCGAGCTCCGCGAGTGCGCGCTTGAACGCCTCGGGGTCTCCGCCGAGCTGCGCCTTCTTGACGCGCAGAGCGGCGTCGGCGGCGGCCTGAGCAGCCTTGGGCCGGTCTCGCGCGGCGCGGTTGACCGCGTACACGACGACCATCGGCTTCCGCATCCGGGCGACCGTCGCGGCGTCGTCCGAGCGGCCCTCCTCGTGCAATGTCTGGACCAGCCGCTTGCGCTCGGCGACGAACTCGTCCGGCGGGGCGGCGAGGAGCTTCTCTGCCTCCTTCGGTAGGGCGTCCACGGTCACCGTACATCCTGCTCGATCGTAGACGGAGCGGCGCCGGAGTCGAACCGACCGAGCCGTGGGCTGCACGACCGCACTGGTTTTGAAGACCAGCTGGGCCACCGGGCCCATGCCGCTCCGCTCCGCAGGCTAGCCAGGCCGTTGCCGCCGTGCGAAGCTGACTCGTATGGGCGACGCCGGGTGCCTCGTGCTCGCGCTCGCGGCGGCGGCGCTGCTCGCACTCATCGCGTTCGCCTGGATCTGGCTCCTGCGCGACGTCGTCCAGCCGGCCGTCGTGCTCTTGCCGATGGCCTAGTCGCGGTCGCGACGCCAGCTCGTAAGGTCGTGGCGCTGGTTCAGGCGCCGGAGGACCTGGCGGGCGATCAAGTCGCCCGCCGCCCGCTCGAAGTGCACGCCGTCGTTCGCGCGCATCCTGACGAGCCGGCCCGAGTCGTTCTCCACGTACTGCGCGTAGCCGCCGTCGTCCCCGGCGAAGAAGAAGTACGTGTCGAGATAGGAGGCTCGGCCCGGCCGTTTCGCCGCCTCGGTCTGGACGATCGCGTTGATCGCGTCGTAGCGGCGCGTCTGCTCCGCGTCGCTCGTGATCGGGAGCCCGATCCACACGAGATAGGCGCCGGTCCGCGTGACGGCGTCCATGATCCCGCCCACGCGCCGCCGGTACTCGGCCGTCCAGCTCGAGCTGGCGAACGGGCCGATCTCCTTCCCCTCGGGAAGGCCTGTCATGAACCCGTGGTCGTCGTTGCCCCCGAACAGGAGGACGACGGCTCCGGGCTTCTCCTTCCGCAGCACGGTGGGGACGTGCTTGAACCAGTTGAAGACGTCGGTTCGCTCGAGCCCGCTCGCGATGTGCCCGTCGACGGGCCCGATCGGCCGTATGGCTCGGCTCTCGCCGACCGCCCGCAGGATCGACTCGCCGGGGACGACGACGAGCGAGTCTCCGGCGATCCAGAGCCTGAGCGGCCGTTGCGGCGTGAACGTCTTCCGCGGCGGAGGCGGCGGAGGCTCCGTCTCGCCGTCGTCGGGCGTGGGCTCGGGCAGGGCGACTCCGGTGTCGATCTCGTCGTCGTCGGAGCGCCCGAGCGCGGCCTTGAGAGCGTGGCGTGGACGGTCGAGGAGCAGCGCGCCGCTCACCGACTCGATCGGCCCGGTGAAGGCGAGCGCCGCGTCTCGCTTCCACCCCTCCGGCTGGATGGTCGCGGACTTGTGCAGACCCGGCGCGTTCAGGAGCACCCCGACCGAGAGCGCGAGCACCGAGACCGCGACGGCCGACCCGGCCGAACGGAGCCGCCGTCCGCCTTCGCCGACCCGCCCTCGCCGTCGCCTCCGCCCTCTGTCGCGCGGCTCGCTCGTCATCAGAACTGGAAGTAGATGAAGGGGGCCACTCCCTCGGGCCCCATCGTGTGGGTGACGAGGAGCGCGACCGACAGCACGGCTGCCTGCGCGGGCACCGGGAGGCGTGAGAAGCGGGCCATCAGCGCGAGTGGCAGGCGGTGGGGGAGGTACTGCGAGCCGATGCCGACGGCGATGGCGAGGAGGACGCCGCCCGTGACGAGCTCGGAGGGCTCCCCCCAGGCGGTGAAGAGCCTGGCGATGATGTCCCAGGCGTCGTCGAACGAGTCGGCGCGGAAGAAGATCCACGCGAAGCAGACGACCTGGAAGGTGACGAATCGCTGCCACGCTCGCCGCCAGGCAGTCGGCGGCCGTTCGACGTATCCGGGCCGATCGCGCCACCAGCGCTCGGAGACGAGTGCGACGCCGTGGATCGCTCCCCAGGCGACGAACGTCCAGCCCGCTCCGTGCCAGAGACCGCCGATCAGCATCGTGAGCATGAGGTTGCGGTACGTGAAGAGCCGGCCGCCGCGGTTTCCGCCGAGCGGGATGTAGACGTAGTCGCGCAGCCAGCGCGAGAGCGTCATGTGCCAGCGGCGCCAGAAGTCCTGGATCGACACGGCCGCGTAGGGGGAGTCGAAGTTCTGCGGGAAGCGGAAGCCGAGCAGCAGCGCGAGCCCGATCGCGATCGACGTGTAGCCGAAGAAGTCGGCGTAGATCTGCACGGCGTAGGCGTAGATCCCGACGAGCACTTCGAGCGACGAGCGCTGGTTGGGAGCGCCGAAGACGTCGTCGACGATGCTCGACGCCAGGTGGTTGGCGATGACGACCTTCATGAAGAGACCGGTGCCGACGAGGAAGAACGCGCGCGCCGTGTCGACGTAGCGAGGGTCTCGCGGGGAGCCGAGCTGGGGGATCAGCTCCCCCGGGCGCACGATCGGGCCGGCGACGAGGTGCGGGAAGAAGGAGAGATACGTCGCGAACGTCCCGAGCCCGACCGGCTCGAAGTCGCCGCGGTAGACGTCGACGACGTAGCTGATCCCCATGAACGTGAAGAAGGAGATGCCGACGGGGAGAACGATCGAGCGCGCCTCGAGCGGGACGTCCACGCCCGCGAGAGCGAACAGGTTGTTCGTCGAGGTGACGAAGAAGTCGAAGTACTTGAAGTATCCGAGGAGCGCGAGGTTGCCGGCGACGGCGGCGGCGACGAGCAGCTTGCGCGTGCGCTCGACGCTCCGGCGGTGGACGGCGAGCGCGAAGACCTGGTTCCACACGATCGACGCCGCGAGCAGGAAGACGAAGCGCCAGTCCCAGGCGCTGTAGAAGACGAGGCTCGCGGCGATGATGAACGGCCGCCAGCGCTCTCCGCGCGGCATCAAGAGCCACGAGAGCGGGAGCACGATCACGAAGAAGATCGCGAAGGTGGCGGTCGGGAAGAGCACGACTCCCCGGGACTTCTAGACGCTCACGCCGCGCAGCGCGCCTTCACCGCGCGGGCGATCGCGGCGGCCCGGGCCCGGTACCCGGCGACGCCGACGTGCACGCCGTCCTTCGAGAGCCAGCCGGGGTGGCGCCGGACCATGCCGACCCAGTCGATCAGGACGAGGTTCCGGTTGCGCGCCGCAGCTCGCCGGAGCGCACGGTTCAGGCCGTCGTAGCTCGCCCCCACGGCGGGAGGGCTGCGCGATCGTGGGCCAGACGACGCACCTGCTCCGCCCGGCGGCGGCGAGGATGCGGGAGATCGCACGGGCGAACGTCGAGACGATCCGCGGATCGTCGTTCGTGCCGGCGCTCACGACGAGGACGGGGGGCAGCGCCGTGCGCGCGCGGGAGACGATGGCCGCGGCGTCGTACGCGTGCAGCCCGACGTCGTGCAGGCGCTCGATCCGGTACCCGCGCAGGCGCGCACGCAGGTAGGGATCCGTGCCGACGCTCAACGAGTCGCCGAGGTCGAGGATCGTCCGCGGCGACCCGGGCGCGGCAGATGCGGCGACGGCTCCGAGCGTTGCCACTGCGCCGGCGAGAAGCGTGGCGGCGACGATCCGCACGCCGTCGAGCGTAGCCGTCTAGTGCGACGAAGGCGGCGGCAGCTTCGGGCCGGTGTCCTCGTCGCCGGCCGTGTCCTCGAGGCCGTCCTCGGTGTCGAATCCGTCCCCGGTGTCTTCGATCGCCTCGAGCGCGGGTCGCTCGACGGGCGGTGCGAACCAGGACGGATCTTCGGCGAACACGGCTCCGATGCCCGCGAGCGGCGCCTGGCCGGCCGCAGCTCGGTGTCGTGCAGTCTGCGCGGCGAACCACTCCGCGACCGCGACGAGGCCCCATGCGAGCGCCATCAGCGCGACGACGACCGGCGCGTCGAGGTCGGCGAGCGCGGCTCCCACCGCGACGGCGACGAGGAAGAGGATCTCGAGCAGGAGACGCGGGGCTGCGGGCGTCCTCCGCCCTGGGTTCTCGAGCGAGCGCATCCAGGTCGAGCTCTCCCGTCGCGCCGGAGTGCTCTCCTCCCATCCCGGCGCGTCCCCGTCCGACAGCGGGAGGGTCCGTCTCTGCGCTCGCAGCGACTGGACTTCGGCCTGCAGACCGCCCACCTGCACGGAGAGCGCCCGCACGACGTCGAGCAGCTCGGCCTGCAACGGATCAGCCGGGTCGAGGGAGACCTGCGTCGTCTCGGATGGATCCGCCATCTAGCCCTCGTCGCTCGTGCGCATCTCCTCGAGCGCCGATCGGCCCTCGCCGTGGACTTCGGCGCGGCGCTCGTCGACCGTCGCCTCGGGCGGAGCCGGTTCCGCCGGACCCTCGTCCGAGCGGGACTCTGCGATCTTTCGGCGGAGCTCGTCGGCGGGGTCGCCCTCGCCGGGCCCGGGCGACGGAGCCCGCTCTGCGCGCTCGCCGCGCCGCCTGAGCCGCCGCACGAGCGCGGCGATCCCGAGCGTGACGAGGAGCCACGTGAGACGCCGGCGCATGGTCCGATGGTACCGCTCCCGCAAGAGGACCCTCGCTTCCACACGCCGCTGGTAGACTGGCCGCGCTTCCTGCCTCGCACCTGCCCGCCCGTTCCCGGCGACGTCAGGCCGGCGAGGCCGACACAGACCGAAGGGAGACTCAGGGAACGTGAACGAGTACGAGATCTTGCTGCTGCTCGACCCGGACCTGGACGAGGGCCGCCAGGGGGAGGTCGTCACCCGTGCGCGCGAGCAGGTCGAGAAGGCCGGCGGCACCTGGGACCTGCACGACGTCTGGGGCAGGCGCAAGCTCGCCTACGAGATCGGCCACAAGGGCGAAGGCACGTACCACCTGCTGCAGTTCACGTGTGCGGCGGAGACGCTCGACGAGGTCTCACGCGTGCTTCGCATCGACGACGGGGTCATGCGCCACATGGCGACACGTCGGATCGAAGGGAGTCCCGCGCGGCCCGTAGCGGTGAGCGCTCCCGCGCGCGAGGATGCAGAGATCGCGCCCGACGTCGAGGAAGAGGAGGAGTGACACGATGGCTCGCAACATCAATCGCGTGATCGTGGTCGGCAATCTGACGAGAGATCCGGAGCTCCGGCATACGCCGTCCGGGACGTCCGTCTGCTCGCTCCGCATCGCCGTCAACACAACGCGCAAGGACGAGTCGGGGCAGTGGGTCGACAAGCCCAACTACTTCGACGTGACCGTCTGGGGACAGCAGGGCGAGAACTGCGCTCAGTACCTCGCCAAGGGGCGGCCTGTCGCGATCGACGGCAGGCTCGAGTGGCGCGAATGGGAGCAGGACGGCGGCAAGCGCCAGGCGGTCGAGATCGTCGCCGACAACGTCCAGTTCCTCGGCGGCCGCCAGGACGGCGAGGGTGCCGCGTATGTCCCCGCCGGTGCCGCGGCGTCGAGCGGCGACGACTTCCCGCCCTCTCCCGCCGACGACGACATCCCGTTCTGATGGCGTCGAAGAAGGCCCCACGCAGGCGCCTCGGGTCGGCGACCGCTCCCACGCGGCGCAAGAGCTGCCACCTGTGCCGGGACAAGGTGGCCGAGGTGGACTACAAGAACATCGCGCAGCTGCGGCGGTACATCTCCGAGAAGGGGAAGATCCGCTCGCGCCGGATCACGGGTGCCTGCCGTCGGCACCAGATCCAGGTCGCCTCAGCGGTGAAGCGCGCGCGAGAGATGGCACTCCTGCCGTACGTCTCTCAGTAGCGCCGATGGAAGTCATCCTGCTCACGGACGTCGAGAAGCTCGGGCTGCGGGGAGACGTCGTCGACGTCGCGCGCGGGTACGCGCGCAACTACCTGCTTCCCCGCCGGCTCGCCGAGGTGTCCACGCCAGCGCGGGTCGCCGAGCTGCGGCGTGTCGAGGCGCAGCGCGCACGGCACGAGGCCCGGAGTGCCGAGCAGGCGCAGGAGATCGCCGAGATCCTGGGGAAGACGGTGCTCCGCTTCGAGGTCAGGTCCGGGCCGACCGGCTCGCTCTTCGGCTCGGTGACCCCCTCCGACGTCGTCGACGAGATCTGGCGCACCCGGAAGATCCGCGTCGACCGCCGCAAGGTCGCGACCGACCCCATCAAGCGCATCGGCCGCTACTCGATCCCGATCGCGATCTTCGAAGACGTCGAGGTCGAGGTGAAGACGCTGGTCGTCCCGGAGGGCGGAGAGCTCCCACCCGAGGAGGAGCTTGTCGCGCTCGAGGCCGCGGAGACCGAGGCTACGGTCGCCGCCGAGGCCGCGCTCGAGGCCGAGCACGCCGAGGCCGAGTCGGCGATCGCCGACGCCGTCGCCGAGGGGAAGCCGGAGGAGCCCGAGACGGATGCGGCGACGCCGCCTGCGGCAGCGCCTGACGAAGGTGAGCCCGACGCCGTTGCCGACGACCCGGCCGACGACCCGGGCGACAACCCGCCCGACAACCCGGAGTAGCGGTTTCCCCCAGGCCTTCTCCACAGGCCTGTTGAGCGCGGCGCGAACTTCGTGCTCCGAGCGGACGTTTCCGGCTGGAAAACTCGCCCCGACCTGTCGACAGACCGTCCGGCGCAGGGGATAACCTCCGAACGTATGTTCCCTTTCACCTGCACGGAGGCGCGGGAGCCGGTCGGCTGGGCGAACTGGACGATCTGGTCGTCGCCGGATTGACTCCGGCACGGATGGCGCGGGCAGACCTGACTGGAGCTCCCGAGCGGACGAGCGCGATCGTTCCGCCTCAGAACCTCGAGGCCGAGGAGTCCGTTCTCGGCGCCATGCTGCTCTCGCCGACCGCCGTCGGCACGGTCACCGAGATCCTCGACGCCTCGGACTTCTACCGCGAGAGCCACGCGAAGATCTACCGCGCGTCGCTCGAGCTCTGGAAGAAGGGCGAGCCGGTCGACGCGATCACGCTGGCCGACGAGCTCGACGAGCGCGGGGAGCTCGACGCAGTCGGCGGCCAGGCAAAGGTCGCGGAGCTCGCCGCCCTCGTCCCCTCGACGTCGAACGTCGAGCACTACGCGCGCATCGTCAAGGAGATGGCGACGCTCCGCGGGCTGGTACGCACGGGCCAGGAGATCACGCGGCTCGGCCAGGAGCGTCCCGGCGAGGTCGCGGACCTCGTCGACCGTGCGGAGCAGATGGTCTTCGAGCTCGGGCAGCAGCGGGTCACGAGCGACTTCTCCCACATCGAGACGCTCCTCAAGGAGAGCTTCGAGCGCATCTCCCAGCTCGTCGAGATGGGTGCCGAGGTGACGGGCGTCCCGAGCGGCTTCCGGGAGCTCGACCTGCTCACGTCCGGCTTCCAGCCCGGCAACCTCGTGATCCTGGCCGCCCGGCCCTCGATGGGGAAGTCGGCGCTCGGTCTGTGCGTGGCCGCGAACCTCGGGGTACGGCACGGGGTCCCGGCCGCGCTCTTCACGCTCGAGATGTCGAAGGCCGAGGTGACGCAGCGGATGATGTGCAGCGAGGGGAAGGTCGAGTCGCAACGACTGCGCACAGGCCGGCTCGCGCCCGAGGACTGGCCGCGCCTCACGACCGCGTGCGACCGGCTGATGAAGGCCCCGATCTACGTCGACGACACCGGCTCCACGACGATGATGGAGCTCCGCTCGAAGGCGCGCCGCCTGAAGTCGCGCGAGCCCAAGCTCGGCCTTATCGTCGTCGACTACCTCCAGCTCATGACCTCGGGCGCGACCGCCGAGAACCGCGTCCAGGAGGTGTCCCAGATCTCGCGCGCGCTCACGGTTCTCGCGCGCGACCTCGACGTCCCCATCCTCGCCATGTCGCAGCTCTCGCGCGCGGTCGAGCAGCGTCACGACAAGCGACCGCTGCTCTCGGACCTGAGAGAAAGGGGGAGCTTGGAGCAGGATGCCGACCTCGTCTTCTTCGTCTACCGCGACGAGTACTACCTCGGAGAGGAGTCGGATCAGCAGGGGATCGCCGAGGTGATCCTCGCCAAGCACCGCAACGGCCCGACCGACACGGTCAAGCTGTCGTTCCTGCGCCGGTACGCGAAGTTCGCAGATCTCGCGGCCGCGTAGCGCTGTCCGCGCAGGCCGCCGGAGTCCGGATCCGAGTGAGCTCGCGTGCAAGACTGAGACGCGTGCCCGCGACCGTCATCGTCGGGGCGCAGTGGGGCGACGAGGGGAAGGGAAAGATCGTCGACCTGCTCGCGCAGCGCTCCGACCTCGTGTGCCGCTACCAGGGCGGCCCCAACGCCGGCCATACGATCGTGGTCGACGGCGAGACGTACAAGATCCGCCAGATCCCGAGCGGAATCGTCGCGGGCAAGCCGAGCGCCATCGGCGCCGGCTGCGTTTTGGATCCCGCGGTCCTCGTCACCGAGCTCGACGAGCTCGAGTCCCGCGGCGTGCGAGCGGACGGCCTGCTCTTCGTCTCGGGGAATGCGCACCTCGTCATGCCGTGGCACGTCGCGCTCGACGGCGCCGGCGAGCGCCGCCTCGGCCGGCTGCAGATCGGAACGACGCGCCGAGGGATCGGCCCCGCATACGCGGACAAGGCGACGCGGATCGGGATCCGGGTCCAGGACCTCCTCGACGCCAAGATCCTGCGGCAGAAGCTCGAGCTTGCCGTCGCCGAGAAGAACGTGTGGCTCGAGCGGGTGTACGAGCTCCAGCCGTACGACGTCGAGGAGGTCGTCGCGACCCACCTGGGCTTCGCGGAGCGGCTCGCCTCGTACGTCGCGGACACGTCGCTGCTCGTCGATCGCGCGCTTCGCGCCGGCGAGCAGGTTCTCTTCGAAGGAGCGCAGGGAACGCTGCTCGACCTCGATCACGGCACGTACCCCTTCGTCACGTCGTCGAGCCCGATCGCCGCCGGGGCCGCCGTCAGCTTCGGCATCGGGCCCAACCGGATCGACGAGGTCGTCGGCGTCGCCAAGGCGTACGTGACCCGCGTCGGCGAGGGGCCGTTCCCGAGTGAGATCCTGGGGCCCGCGAACGACCGAGTGCGTGCGATCGGCAACGAGTTCGGGACGGTGACGGGCCGCGAGCGCCGCTGCGGCTGGCTCGATCTCGTGGCGCTTCGCTTCGCCGTGCGTGTCAACGGGATCACCTCGCTCGCGCTGACGAAGCTCGACGTGCTCTCGGAGCTCGAAGAGCTTCCGGTCTGCGTGCGGTACCGCCTCCCGGACGAGGGCGAGACGGAGGAGTTCCCGGCGCACCAGAGCGACTTCCACCATTGCCGGCCGGTCTTCGAGACGCTCGCCGGCTGGGAGACGGAGATCGGCGAGAGCTTGCCCCCCGCCGCTCGCGCCTACGTCGAGTTCGTCCAGGACGCGCTCGGCGTGCCGGTGACGCTCGTCGGGACCGGTGCTTCCCGCGAGCGCGTGCTGGCACTCGGCTAGGTTGGTCTACGTGTCTCGACGCATGTAGAGCTCGGTGAACTCGCGGCACCGGCCCTCGTCGTCGAAGCGGCACGTCACGGTGTCGTCGGCTCCCTCCCAGGGGTGGTAGCGGTAGCGCGCGTCCTCGCTGAAGAGCGCGCCGATCGCCGCTTCGTCGTACGACTTCCAGGCACCGACGTAGTCCTCGAGCCAGCGT
>JBOHBD010000174.1:0-4777 GCA_050698195.1 Gaiellaceae bacterium | reverse complement strand
ACGGACGTCGAGAACATCGGTCTCTGGGCGGGGCGGCCGTACCTCATCTACACGCTCCGTACCGGCGAGCTCGCCTGCTGGCGGATCGAGGACGGCACGATCGCGCCCCTGCCGCTCCTGGCGGCGTAGGTGTCGTCGAGCACTGATTCGGGGTAGCCGGCGCTGGCCGACGTCGAAGCTCCCGTTCATCGTGCTCGCGTGAGGTCGCAGACGAACGTGTAGCTCCCCGGCCGCAGCTCGACGGTGAAGCTCTCGGTGCCCTCCCCGGCGGCGCTGGTGCTCACGTCCACACCGGGGCCGGTCAGGCGGTGGTTGTGGATGGAGGAGAGATCCTCGACCTCGAGCTCGTAGCGGCCCCCAGAGGGCGTTCCGAGCGCCTGGCCGTCCGCAGTCGTCAGGCTGATGTCGAAGCCCGGTCCGACGGTGCCGGTGAGCGCAGTGCCTGCCGGAGCCGACGTGTCCGTCGTCGTGTCCGCCGTCTCGGTGACCGCCGTCGTGCCGTCGGCCGCCTCGTCGTCGTCCGAGCCGCACCCGGCGGCGAACGTCAAGGCGGCCAGGGCAGCGGAGAGCACGAATCGCACGCTCATACGGAACCCTCCTCGGTCGGTCGCCCGACGATACGCGCACGGCTCGAGCTCGGATCGGTCGGCGATGCACAAATCCCCTGACATCTACCCTCTCCCCGTGGAGGTCCTGCAGATCGAACCGGGTCTCTGGCGCTGGACCGGCTATCACGCGGAGTGGAAGCAAGAGGTGGGAAGCGTCTACTGCGAGACGGACGACGGCGTCGTGCTCATCGACCCGATCGTGCCGCCCGAGGATACGAAGCGCTTCTGGGACGGGCTCGACCGAGACGTCGAACGGCTCGGCGGCGTCGTGCACGTGCTCGTGACCATCTTCTGGCACACGAGATCGACGGCGGAGATCGCCCGCCGTTACTCCGCCCGTGTCTGGGCGCCGACGACGTCACGAGCGGCCGTGGCACGCCGCGCGGGCGCAGTGACGGACGCATTCCGCGCCGGCGATCCCCTCCCCGGGGGGATCGAGGCGATTCGCACCGCTCGCGGGACGGAGGTGGTCTACTGGCTTCGGCAGCATCGCGCCCTCGTGCCCGGCGACGTCCTGCTCGGGGACGATGACGGCGGCATCCGTATGTGCCCGGAGTCGTGGCTTCCGGCCGCGAAGGGGCATCGGGAGCTCGCGGCTTCGCTCCAGCCGCTTCTCGACCTGCCCGTGGAGCGCATCCTCGTGTCGCACGGCGAGCCCGTGCTCACGGCCGCCGCGGATGCGCTCGGTGCGGCTCTTCGCCGACCGTAGACTCACACGGCGTGCTCTGGCTCTGGATCCTGATCGGCGTCGCAGCCTTGCTTCTCCTCCTCGGAGTGCTCGGCTACAACCGGCTCGTCCGGCTTCGAAACGAGGTCGACACCGGGTGGGCGAACATCGACGTACAGCTGCAGCGCCGTGCCGACCTGATCCCGAACCTCGTCGAGGCCGTGCGCGCCTACGCGGCGCACGAGCGGGCCGTCTTCGACGAGGTCACACGGGCGCGGACAGCGCTCCAGCAGGCGGGAACACCGAGCCGGGCGGCGGAGGCGAACGAGGGCCTGACTGCGGCGATCGGCCGTCTCTTCGCCGTCGCCGAGGCGTATCCCGACCTCGAGGCGTCGGAGAATTTCCTCTCGCTGCAGGAGGACCTCACGGACACGGAGGACAAGATCAGCGCGGCGCGGCGTTACTACAACGCGACCGTGATGCGCTTCAACACCGCGGTGCAGAGCCTTCCCTGGCTTCTCCTGGCCAAGCCGCTCGCCTTTCGCGAGCGGGAGTTCTTCTCCGCGCGCGGTGACATGTCGGTGCCCGAGGTCTCGTTCGCCACGGATACCCCGAGGACGTGACGCTCCAGGAGCAGATCCGCTGGAACCGCCTGCGGAGCGGCATCGTCGTCTTCGGATTCGTGGTTCTGCTCGCCCTCCTCGCCGCCTTGATCGGATTCGCGCTCGACGTCTCGCTCGGAGTCGTCGCCCTCGCGTTCGCGGCGATCTACGGCCTCTTCGCGCTCCTGCGCTCGAGGAGCATGATCGCCGGCCTCACCCGCGCGCACGAGCTGTCTCCCGAGGCCGCGAAGCCGCTGCGGCGGCTCGTCGAGAACGTCTCGATCGCCGCGGGCCTGCCCGTCACACCCGACGTTCGCATCGTCGACGACGCCGCGCCGAACGCGTATGCCGCCGGCCTCAGGCCCGAGAAGAGCTACGTCGGCGTCACGACCGGCCTGCTGGCGACGATGCCGCAGCGCGAGCTCGAAGCCGTGCTCGCACACGAGGTGTCGCACATCCGAAACCGCGACACGTACCTGATGACGATCGCGACCGTCTTCGCCGGCGTCATCGCGCTGATCGCCGACCTCGGGTTCCGCTCGATCGCGTGGGGCGGACGTTCCCGGAAGGCAGGCGTGCTCGTGGTCATCGTCGCGATCGTCGGCTTCATCCTCGCCCCCTACGCCGCACTGCTCCTGCGGATGAGCCTGTCCCGGCGCCGGGAGTTCCTGGCCGACGCCGGAGCGGCCGAGATCCTGAACGACCCCGAGGCGATGGCTCTTGCCCTCAGGCGGCTCGCGCTCGACTCGACGACGATCAGGTACGCGGAGGCGTCGACGGCCCACCTCTGGGTCGAGAGCCCGACCGATCGCGTCGACTCCGAACGTCCCGGCGTCCTCGCCCTGACGAGCTGGTTCAACACGCATCCGCCGATCGACGCACGGATCGCGGCGCTCGAGGAGGCCGGCGGATTCCGGCTTCCCGAGCGCCTTCCCGTGGCCGAGGCGTTCGGCATCGAGCACCGCCTGATCTCGGCGATGCCGGGCAATTCGCCTATCCGGGGCTAACCGTCTTCAGCTTGCCGGCCGATGAGGTCGATAATGGTGGAAGCCGTGAAAAAGCTTCGCATCGGTCGACGGCGGGCAAGGGGCGAGGGAACTGGGCTCTCTCCTCTCGAGCTTGCGCTGTACCCCGCGCTCGAGGGCGAGCGCTGGCAGATCCCGGACCGGTTCAACTTCGCCCGGGACGTCGTCGATGCCCTGGCGAGCGACCCCAAGCGGCAGGCGCTGACGTTCATCGGGAAGGACGCGATCATCCAGCCGCGGACGTTCCACCAGCTCGCGGAGCGGAGCGCCCGCTGGTCGTGGCTCTTTCGCGAGCGCGGGGTACGGCCCGGAGATCCCGTTCTCGTCCTCGCGGGCACGAACGTCGACTGGCTCGAGATCGTCCTTGCCTGCATCAGGGTGGGCGCAGTCGTCGTTCCCGCACGACCGACCCTGTCCGCCGAGATCCTGGACGACCGGCTCGCGGCGACCGACGCCGAGCTCGTCGTGGCCGAGCGCATCGCCGAAGCCGAGATCGCCCAGACGGCTGACAGCCCTCAGGTCCTGTACATCGACGAGGGCCAGCAGCTCCTCGACGGCGCTCCGGACGACGCGACGACCCACGACTCTTCGTCTCGAGACCTCGCCTTCATCCTCACGACCGCGGGAACCGAGGGAGAGCCGAAGCTCGTCGGGCATACCCATGGCTCGGCGTACGCCGCGCGTGTGCCGGCGGAGCACTGGCTCGACGCCGGGCGCGGGGATGCCGTGTGGTGCACGGCGGACGGAGGCTCGGCGGACGCGATCTGGCACACCCTCGTCGGGCCCTGGTCGCGAGGAGCCGAGATCCTCCTGTACGACGGGGCCTTCGAAGGTCTCGAGCGGCTCGACCTGATCTACCGCCTGGGTGTGACGGTCCTCTGCCAGACCCCGGCCGAATACGCGGCGCTGGCCAAGCTCCGCGAGCTGGGGCGATTCAGGCCGCCGCGGCTCCGGCGCCTGGTCTCGACGGGAGACTCGCTCGACCCGGAGGTGAGCGCGGTCTTCGAGGAGACCTGGGGCCTCACGATCCACGACGGGTACGGCCAAGCCGAGACCGGGATCGTCGTCGCGAACAGCGGGGAGGCAGGGTTCAAGCCGGGCTCGCTCGGCCCCGCGGTGCCGGGCCATCAAATAGGCGTCATCGACGAGTCCGGCAACGAGCTTCCCGCAGGCGTCGAGGGCGAGCTCGCGGTGCGGGGACGACCGCCGTCGCTCTTCGCGGGCTACTGGGAGTCTCCGGAGCAGACGAAGAGCGCCTTCCGCGGTGACTGGTACGCGACGGGCGATCTCGCCACCGTCGACGAGGACGGGTTCTTCTGGTTCACGGGGCGCATCGACGACCTGATCACGAGCCGTGGAGCACGCTTCCGACCGTACGACGCCGAGCGTGCGCTGCAGGCGCACGCGGCGGTGAGCGAGAGCGCCGTCGTCGGCGTCCGCGACCTGGAGCGCGGCGGTCAGTTCGTGAGGGCGTTCGTCGTCCTCGCACCGCGCGCGAAGGTGTCCGAACAGCTCGAGGCGGAGCTCCGACACGACGTCGGGCAGCTGCTACCGGAGCACGAGGTCCCGAGGGAGATCGAGTTCGTCGACGCGCTGCCGACGGCGCCGGGCGGCAAGGTCCGGCGCGTCGAGCTGCGCGAGCGGCTCGTCGTGGGCCGCCCGCTCTGGGAGACGCCCGAGTCGGATGCCCCCGTGCCCGATCCCTGGGGTTCGATGCTCGACGCCTGGCCGCCTGCGCAAGCCGAGCCGCAGGCCGAGGCCGAGGCGGCGGAGCGGGAGGAGCCGGCAGAGCCGGCAGAGCCGACGCTGGAGGCGCTTCCCGACGTCATCGTCGAGCCGGCCCCCGAGCCCGAGCCGGAACCTGAGGTCCCGACC
>JBOHBD010000173.1:0-1939 GCA_050698195.1 Gaiellaceae bacterium | reverse complement strand
GGTGACGCCTAGCCCCATGCCTCGCGGCCGTCCGGACGAACCTCCCCGATCGCGGCGCTGCCGCAGGCTGGCGCGCGATCACCCGCGATCTTCGCGCACGCCGCGCGCCGCGCGTCGTCGGTCGAGTACAGCAACCCGACGACGATCCCGACTCCGGAGAAGCACGCGTTGCGGTGCACCTCCGGAGCACGGGTGCAAAGCCTCCCCGCGCGTTGCGCTCCCGGGACGCCGGATCCGTCCCCGACCGTCCTTGCGGCGCCGAACAGGCAGTCGCCTTGCCATGTGTCCGCCAGCGCGCAGAGCGAGAGGATCTTGCCGGGCGCGTATCGCGCCTCGTTGACCGCATCCCGGCCGAGACCCCGGAAGCAAGGCTGGGCCCAGCGCCGCTCGAGACGTGCGCAGGTCTCGACTGCTTTCGCGAAGTCGTTCTCGTGGAACGCGAGAACCCGGACCGCTGCGCGGAGATAGCACGAGCGGCGGTTGCGAAGCGGAACTCTGTTGCACGGGTAGAGCGGGTCCGCGTCGTCGAGCCAGGACGAGCGAAAGCCGAAGCGAGTCGTGACGTTCTCCATGAACACACCGCCCGTGCAGACGACGTCGTCCCATCCTGTCGCGAGGCGGCCGCAGGTCGACAGCGAGAGAGGGAGGTCGTATCCGGTCTGGATCATCAGCCCGTGACCGAGCCCGTGCCGGCACTGGTAGTCCAGGAAGCCGCGACGCCGTACACCGCTTCCGTCGCAGAGCGAACGAGCGACCTCGACGAGCTTCGACTTCGTGTTCACGCCGACGAACGCCCGCTCGAGAATCCCGTGGTAGTAGCCGGACGCACACGTCGCCGAGCCGAGAGCAAATGTCTTCGCGACGTTCCCGTCGTAGCGGGCGAAGGCGGCCGAGCCGATGACGTGGGCGATCCGGTGACAGTCTCGGCGCACGTACTCGTTGGTCGCGATCTGCGCGTCGAAGAGGGCGAGGGCTGCCCTCGAGCCCTCACGATACGCGACGTTTCCGAACGCCTGCTGGAGACAGGAATAGTCTCCGCCACAGTCGGCCAGCGATGCGTCGTCGGGCCTGAAGTTCCCGGCGACGGGATGGAACGCCCCGCCGCTCGACCCCTGGGCAACCTGCAGCTCGCGCGGGCTCTCCCCTGCCAGCGCGGCATACGCGACGACGAAGAGCACGGCGAGCGGCACGAGGAGCACGAACGCGATCGCAATCCTGCGACGATTTCGCACGTGCTGAGAGTAGAGCGGCATCGTGACGTACGGCCCTACCTATAGGGATTGCGGGACCTAGGCGTTCGGGCGGCGCCCGAGTCTCAGACAGCGACCGCGCCGCGGAGGAAATCGACGATCTCGCCGGTCGTCGCACCGGGGCCGAACACGGCGGCGACGCCCGCTCCCCTGAGCTCGTCCGCGTCGTCTGGCGGGATCGTGCCGCCGACGACGACGAGCACGTCGTCGGCGCCGTTCTCCCTGAGGCCGTCGACGATACGCGGGACGAGGGTCATGTGCGCACCGGAGAGGATCGACACGCCAACGGCGTCCGCGTCCTCCTGGATCGCGGTCTCCACGATCTGCTCCGGCGTCTGGTGGAGACCGGTGTAGATCACCTCCATTCCCGCGTCGCGGAGCACCCTCGCGATGATCTTCGCGCCGCGGTCGTGACCGTCGAGCCCCGGCTTCGCGATCACAACTCGGATCTTCCGCGGCACATGGGCAGAATACCGCGGTGCACCTCACCGTCATCGGGTCCTCCCCCGCCTGGCCGAACCCCGGCGGTGCGCATTCCGGATATCTCGTCGAGGACTCGAAGCGGCTCCTCCTCGACTGTGGACCGGGTGTCCTTCCCCGGCTGCGTGACATGGAGGGCTGGCCGCAGATCGACGCCGTCGCCATCACGCACTTCCACCTCGACCACTGGGGAGATCTCGTCCCCTGGG
>JBOHBD010000172.1:0-2479 GCA_050698195.1 Gaiellaceae bacterium | reverse complement strand
TCCTCGTCAGCCCGACGTCGCCGACGGTCGCCTTCCCGCTCGGCGCGAAGACCGACAACCCGCTCGCCATGTACCTCTCGGACGTGCTGGCGATCCCGCCGAACATGGCCGGCCTGCCCGGCCTCTCGATCCCGTGTGGCCTCTCCGAGGGCCTCCCGGTCGGATTGCAGCTGATCGGGCCGCAGTTTTCGGAGAACCTGCTCTTCCGCGCCGGTCATGCCCTCGAGCGCGCGCTCGAGTTCGACTTCGTCCCAGCGAGGTGGCGGACATGAGCTGGGAGCCGGTCATCGGCCTCGAGATCCACGTCCACCTGAAGACGCGGTCGAAGATGTTCTGCCGCTGCCCGGTCGGGTTCGGCGCCGAGCCGAACACGCAGACCTGCCCCGTGTGCCTCGCGTTTCCGGGCGCGCTCCCGGTCGCGAACCGCCTCGCCGTGGAGTGGACGATCCTGCTCGGCCTCGCGCTCGAGTGCGAGATCGCCGAGCACGCCGTCTTCTCGCGCAAGAACTACTTCTACTTCGACAACCCCAAGGGCTATCAGATATCGCAGTACGATCTACCGCTTTGCATCAGCGGCAGTATGAGACTTCCCACTGCGAACGGCGACCGTGTGATCGGGATCGTGCGTGCGCACTTGGAGGAGGACGCCGCCAAGACCGTCCACGTGGGCGGGCGCACCGGCAGGATTCGCGGCGCCGACTACTCGCTCGTCGACTTCAACCGCGGCGGGACGCCGCTCGTCGAGATCGTGACCGAGCCGGACCTCCGGTCGGCCGAGGAGGCGAAGCGTTTCCTCCAGCTCCTGCGCCAGACGATCGTCGAGCTCGGGATCTCCGACGCCGAGATGGAGAAGGGGACGCTGCGCGTGGACGCCAACGTCTCCGTCCGGCCGGAGGGCTCCCACGAGCTGCGTACCCGGACGGAGCTCAAGAACATGAACTCCTTCACGTTCGTCGCCCGCGGGATCGAGGCCGAGGTGGAGCGGCAGGTCGGGGTGTGGGAGTCCGGCGGTGAGGTCCGGCAGGAGACGTACGACTTCGACGCTGCGACCGGAGCGCTGACACCGCATCGCGAGAAGGAGGAGGCGGACGACTACCGCTACTTCCCCGAACCCGACCTCGTGCCCGTCGAGCCGCCTGCCGAGCTCGTCGAGCGGCTCCGCCTGGAGTTCCCCGAGCTTCCGGCCGCGCGGATCCGCCGCCTCGAGGCCGAGCTCGACCTCGAGCGGGCGACCGTGCTCGTGACAGGTGGGCTGGACAGGCTCTGGGAGGAGACGGTCTCGGCCGGCGCCGAGAAGGTCGCAGCGGCCAACGTGATCGCCAACAACGTGGTCGGCGCCGGGACGGATCCGGCGGCCGTGCCCGCGCAGGAGCTCGCGAGGCTCGTCGAGGCACGGGAACGTATTCCGCGGGCGGCGTTCGACGAGGCGGTCTCGAGGCTCGGCGAGCCCGGCTTCACCGCCGATCCGTACCTCGCCAAGGAGGCCGTGACGGACGAAGCCGAGCTCGACCCGGTCATCGCGCGCATCCTCGAGGCCAACCCGGGTCAGGTCGAGGCGTTCCGCAACGGCAAGGAGGGCCTCCTCGGCTTCTTCGTCGGCCAGGTGATGAAGGAGACGCAGGGGAAGGCGAACCCGCGCGTCGTCTCGGAGCTCGTCCGTGAGAGGCTCGGCGTTCGGAGTTGATCCGGCACGAGCATCGGAGCCCGCTTCGCGAAGCCTTCGACTACATCAGCGGATCTTGCCAACTGGCCGGCGTATTGGCCGGGCGCCTCAGCACTCGAGTCTCGTAGCCGTCAGTCCTTCGGGATCTGGAGCTCCCGGCCGAGGTAGACGCCCGAGCTCTCGGCCTCGACGAACGGCGCCATCGCCCGCCGTCGCTCCTCCTCCACCGCCGAGGCGCGGTAGCGCTCGCGCGCCTCGAGCGAGCTCCAGATCGAGATGCCCACGACCTCGCTCTTCTCCTGCGAGAAGCACTCGTACGCGCGCAGCATCCCGTCCGGGAACTCCTTCGGCCGCCAGGCGCGACGAAAGGCCTCGTACGTGCCGGGGCCGATCCTCCGCGTGGTGATCCAGACGACGTACTGCTCCCGCTCCATGACGACTCCTCGCTTCGGCGCCAGGTCTCGTGGACCGTATCGAACCGTCCTACGGCGTGGCCGCGAGCATCTCGCGCGCGACCGGCGCGAACCGCAGCGAGAAGTGCGGATTCGTCGCGAGCGCACGCTCGAACCACGACCGCGCGGAGCTCGATCCGAGACAGCGCTCGATCATCCCGCGGTGGAAGTAGAGGAGCGCGTCCTTCGTCCCGAGCCTGAGCGCACGCTCCGAGCGCGCTCGCGCCTCGCCGCAGCGGCCCAGCTTGAACAGGCCCCAGGCGAGGGCGTCGGCGGCGTAGATGCCGGGCGCGGACGCGTACGCGAGGCGCGCGCGCCTCGTAGCGTCGAGCACGTCTCGGTCGTGGTCGAGGTCGAAGAGCGC
>JBOHBD010000171.1:0-4070 GCA_050698195.1 Gaiellaceae bacterium | reverse complement strand
CTCCCAGTCGACCTCGTAGTCGTCGTGGGAGACGAAGATCTCGCCCGGCCCGTACCGCAACGCGTACGCGGCCTTCGGACGGATCCTCCGTTGCGCCTCGAGACGAAGGAGTCCGGCGCGGGTGCCGAGCGGCACTCGCCGCCGGGCGAGCACGCTCGCGAGACGTCCTGGTGAAGGCATCGGTCTGCGCGCGACGTTACCGTGTTCCGCGTGGACGTCCGCACGGTTCCGCGGGCGGCACGCCGGGCCGGTCGCGGGCTCGCCGGCCGTGTCCGCACCGAGGTCGCATGGCTCGCCTCACGGGGTGAGAGCGCCGACCTCGCGCTGTTCCACGAGTTCGCTCCGCCGCCGTCCGGAGGCGGCCATCAGTTTCTGCGCGCCCTCACGCGCGAGCTCGCGGGTCGCGGTCTCGAGATCGAGGAGAACCGAATCTCGACCGGCACGCCCGCGTGCCTCGTCAACTCCTTCAACTTCGACTTCGCGCGCCTCCAGCGGTTCGCGCGCCCGGACTGCCGGATCGTGCACCGGGTGGACGGGCCGATCGGCGTCTACCGCGGCTTCGACGACGGCACGGACCGCAGGATCGCGGAGATCAACCGGAAGCTCGCGGACGCGACCGTCTTCCAGTCGCGCTACAGCCTCGAGAAGCACGGGGAGCTGGGACTCGACCTGCGCGACCCGGTCGTGATCCCGAACACGGTCGATCCAGCGATCTTCCATGCGCCCGGGGGACGCGAGCCGATGCTCGGGCGCAAGGTCCGTCTCATCGCCTCGAGCTGGTCGGACAACCTCCGCAAGGGCGCCGAGACGCTCGCCTGGCTCGATCGGAACCTCGACTGGCAGCGGTACGAGATGACCTTCGTCGGGCGGCCGCCGGCACGGTACGAGCGGATCCGCACGGTCGGTCCCGTCGGCTCCGAGGAGGTCGCGGAGCTCCTGCGCGCCCACGACGCCTACGTCGCCGCCAGCCGCGACGACCCCTGCTCGAACGCGCTCGTCGAGGCGCTCGCCTGCGGCCTGCCCGCCGCCTTTCTCGAGAGCGGCGGGCACCCGGAGCTCGTCGGCGAGGCAGGGTTGCCGTTCCGGGCGGACGAGGAGCTTCCGGACGTGCTCGACCGGCTGGTCGAGGAGATCGAGGAGCGCCGGGCGGCCATCTCGATCCCGGCCATCTCCGGCGTCGCCGACCGCTACCTCAAGGCGCTCGGGATCTCCGGTCGCGCCGCCTAGAATCGCGCGGCTGTGGAGAACTACCTCCGACGAGCGAAGAACGCGGTCGCGTTCCGGGCTGCGCGACGCCTCGATCGAGCGGCGGTCTCGCGCGCGCACGACGTCTTCTACGCGTCGAACGCGTGGACAAAGGCGTCGTGGCTCGGAAGCCAGGCGCTCAAGAATCCGCTCGACCTCTGGGTCTACCAGGAAATCATGGCCGAGACGCGGCCGGATCTCGTCGTCGAGACGGGCACGTATCGGGGCGGGAGCGCCGCCTTCCTGGCCTCGATCTGCGACCTGCTCGGGACGGGCGAGGTCGTCTCGATCGATATCGAGCCGCTGCGGGACGACTACCCGCAGCACCCGCGGATCACCTACCTCGCCGGGCGCTCGTCCACGGATCCCGAGGTCGTCGCCGAGATCCGCGCGCGGGCGAACGGGCACCGCACGCTGATCGTCCTCGACTCCGACCACTCCCAGGCACACGTCGAGGCCGAGCTCGACGCGTATGCGCCGCTCGTCCCGGTGGGGTGCTACCTCATCGTCGAGGACTCGAACATCGGGCAGATCCGAAAGGACCTCATGCCGGGGCCGCTCCAGGCGGTCGACGCCTTCCTCGCGCGCACGGACGAGTTCGAGATCGACCGCGAGCGGGAGAAGTTCCTGCTCACGTTCAACCCGAGCGGCTACCTCAAGCGCGTGCGCTAGTAGTAGGCACAGTCGGTCGTCCGGACGTCCTCGTTCGTCTCGGCTCCGACGATCCGCACGGGGCCGTCGACCCGCCAGAGGACGAGGTTCGCGGCCGTTCCGGTCGCGATCCGCTCGCCGTTCAGCTCGATACCGGGCTGGGTGTACACATACGCGGCCTCGAGCTGCTCGCCCTCCTCGAAGAGGAGTCGGCCGCCGCTCGCGACGTCGACGCGTGGCAGCGGGATCCCGTCCGGAGTGGAATCTCCGATGTAGGCGGCGCGATCGACAGTCGAGTTGAAGAACTCGGTCGCGAAGAGGGAATGGCGTGTCAGCGCGGAGCTCGGGCACCGGGGGGACTCGAGGTAGAGCTTCCACACGGGCGCGTCGTCGGGAACGCGCTCGTCGATCCACGCGCGCTCGAGCCCTCCGGCGAAGACAGCGTCCTCGGGTGCGTCGATGACGCGGTCCCAGGCCGGGACGGCCATCGCCACGAACACCGCGAGCACGACGACGGGCAGCACGAGGCGAAAACGCGCGGGCAGAGCGACGACCGCGGCCACGAGCAGGAGCACGAAGACCGCCAGCGCCGTGCGGCCGGAGGGCGGGCCGGGGCCGGCGAGCTCGGACTCGATCCGGAGCCAGAGCGCGCCGGGCACGGTGTCGATCCCGGCCTCGTTGGCGAGCTGGCGGAACGGCAGGATCGCCGGCAACGCGAGGGCGGCGCCCACCCCGATCGCGGCTGCCAGCAGCGGGCGGGGCAGGCCGTCCGCGAGCCACGCGACGAAGACGATCAGCCAGAGCGGCAGGAGGTAGAACGCGTAGCGGTCGTGGAGTCGGTCGTAGGCGTACGGCGTGCTGTTGAAGGCGGCCACGACGAAGAGCCCCACGGCGTTGGCAGCGAGGAAGAGCGCGGCGAAGGCGCCCGCTCGCACGGACCCGGAGCGGCCCTGTCGCAGCAGGCCCCAGAGAACGATCGGCGTCACCGCGACTGGGACGACGGCGAGGTAGATCTCGAAGTCCGCCAGGTGGTACACGAGCCACCTGACGACGCCGCCGGGGTCGTATCCGCGCCAGAGCTCCCAGTACGCACCGAACGACTGCGACTGCTCGGATCCTGTGGCCAGGCGCCCGACGACGACCGCGCCGCCGAGGACGAGCGGTACCGCGCTCGGCCAGAGCCCGACGAGGTCCGTACGGGTCCGCGGCCTGCGCGAGGGGAGGATCAGCCACACGAGGAGGAGCGCGCCGATCCAGACCAGGTAGAGCGCGCCGAACTGCGTACGGGTCAGGAACGCCGCAGCCACCGCCACGAGCATCGCGAGCTGGCGACCGACGCTCGGAGCCTCGAGCGCGCGGACGATCGCGAGGAGGGCCCAGCCGGCAGTGAGGTACGCCAGGCTCTCCGTCATGACGGTGGCAATCGAGATCGACGACGGGATCGCAACCGAGAGCCCCGCCGCGGCCACTGCCCACCAGTCCGACACGAGCCGCCGCGCGAGCAGGTAGACGGGCACGGCGGTCAGCGCGAAGAAGAGCGCGTTCGCGGCCTTGAAGAGCTCGTACGCCGAGTCGACGCCGGACGTGACGAGGAGGATCGCGGCGTGGACGAGCGCGTAGAGGGGGCCGAAGCCGTACTCCCCGCCGCGGAGGTGCAGCCCTTCTCCTTCGACGAGCGAGGATCCCGCGATCAGGTAGCGGACCTCGTCGGGGTGGACGCGGGGCACGTCGACGAGCGAGGCGAGTGCCGTGTAGAGGGCGAAGGCGAGGAGGACGATCGCGGTGAGCGCGAGCATCGGCGCCCACCTCCGCGTCGAAGACGTCGCCCTCCGGACCACGGATGCGCGCGGAGGCGCCGTCTCGGTCACGCTGGCCACGCCGGGCCATGGTAGATCCCACTGCCGCCGACCTCCGCGGTAACGTGCTGCCGACGGGATGTCCGAGAAGCGCGCGCTCATCATCGGGATCGCCGGCCAGGACGGGTCGCTGCTCGCAGAGCACCTGCTGTCCGAGGGCTACGACGTGTACGGCGTCGTGCGCCAGCCGACGTCTGCGCGCTTCGAGAACCTCGATCCCATCCGCACCCGCGTGCGCCTGCTGCAGGCGGACGTCCTCGACGAGCTCTCGCTCGTCGACGTGCTCTCGCTCGGCCGGCCTCACGAGGTCTACAACCT
>JBOHBD010000170.1:0-1689 GCA_050698195.1 Gaiellaceae bacterium | reverse complement strand
GAAGGACGACGAGGCGCGCGGCGACGAGCTCGATCGCGAGCGGCAGCCCGTCCAGGCGACGGCAGATCTCCTGCACGTAAGGGAGCGAGTCGTCACGGAGGAGGACACCCCGTGCGGCCGCGAGCTCGGCGAAGAGCTCGGACGCGTCGTCGACTGGGAGCGGCTCGAGCGGCACGACGCGCTCCCCGGAGAGGCGCAGCGGGACGCGGCTCGTCGCGAGGAGCTTGACGTCGGTGGCGAGATCGAGGAGCTGGGCGAGGGGCTGCGCCGAGGTCGGGAGGTGCTCGAGGTTGTCGAGGACGAGGAGGGCGCCGGTCCCGGTCAAGGAGTCGCCGATGCTCTCGATGAGGGGGCGACCGGGCGACTCGCGGACGCCGAGGACGCGGGCGATCGCGGCCGGAACGAGCTCGGCATCGGAGATCGACGCGAGGCCGACGAGGTGGACCGGCTGGTCCGCGGCCGCGGCTCCTGCGAGCTCGAGCGCGAGCCGGCTCTTGCCCGCGCCGCCGGGCCCGGTGATCGTCACGAGCCGTACGTCCGTGCGGGCGAGGAGCTCATCGATCGCACGCATGTCCGAGGTCCTCCCGACGAGCCGGTGATGGAGCGTCGGAAGCGTCGCGCCTCCGAGCGTCCGGAGCGGCGGGAACTCCTTCGGGAGATCGGGGCTTGCGAGCTGGAAGAGCTGCGCCGCCGCAGGAACGTCCTTCAGACGATGCCGTCCGATCGGCCTGAACGACGCCCCCGGGAACGGCTCCTCACCGGCGACGTCTCGCGTCGCGTGGGAGACCACGATCTGGTCGCCGTGCGCGGCGGCGCAGATTCGAGCGGCGATGACGACCGCCATGCCCACGTAGCCCTCGTCGCCCAGCTCGGGCTCCCCGGTGTGGATGCCGATTCGCAGACGGAGCGGTTCCGCGGACGGCCACGGCTCGCGCGCGAGCGCCTGCTGGAGCTCCGCCGCCGCGATCACGGCGTCGCGCGCGCGGGCGAAGGCGAGGAAGACCCCGTCGCCGGCCCAGTCGACCTCATGGCCGTCGTGACTCGCGGCCGACGCTCGGACGAGCTCGCGCAGCCGCGCTCGAACAGGTGCGAAGTTGTCCCCGAGGGCGTGAAGCAGGCGAGTCGAGCCCTCGATGTCCGCGAAGAGCAGCGTGACGGTCCCGCTCGGGGGACGCGTGCGCACATCGGCTCGTCCGGGCATGTCCCGAACGAGTGTATGAGGCTGCCGACGCCGTCACCAGAGCGGCGCCCCCGAGAGCGATCGGCGACCCGAGAGCCGTCTATCCGGACGTGGAGATGATCGCCCAGAACTCCGCGATGTGCGGGTTCGAGGCCTTGATCTGGTAGCGCACGTCGAGCCGCGTGCTCCTCAGGCTCGCCGGGACCTTCCTCGCGGCCCGGTCCAGAGCCTCGTCGAAGTTGTGCCGGGAGACGGCGGTCGAGATGGTTCTCTGCTGGGTGCCGGTCCGGGACTCGCTGACGGCGAAGGCCGAGCCGCCTCCGAGCGCGAAGAAGAGCGCGAGGAGTGCGATCGCGGTCGCCGGGCTGCAGGAGAGGCGAGTGCGCGCCATGGCTGTGGCTCCTTGTGAGATGGGTTAGGAGGCGACGCTATTCCTCGACGACGGTGGAAGCAAGCTGCCGGGAGAAGGCCGGCGCGCCGCGACGGGCGCCCTCCGCCCTGAGCCCGGC
>JBOHBD010000169.1:0-6355 GCA_050698195.1 Gaiellaceae bacterium | reverse complement strand
GTCGAGGCCCTCTCCCGCGGAGAGGTCGCCTGCGCGCTCGTCCGCGACGAGACGCTGCTCACCTTAGATCTTGCGGAGCTGACGTACGGCTAGCCGGCTCGTCTCCACGTACTCGATCTGCGCCTGCGACCTCGAGGCGCGGCAGTGGGGCGTGGCCGTCCAGTCGAAGTTCCTGGCCGTGGGCTGCGTCGTCCCGTGGGCCGAGCCGCTCGTGGGCGCGATCGCGACCCAGTCGTGGGCGAACCCGCGCTACGGGCCGGACGGGCTCGCGCTCCTCCGGGAGGCCATGTCCGCAGAGGACGTGGTCGAGCGGCTCACCTCGGGCGACGACGACCGGGCGCAGCGACAGGTCGGCGTCCTGGACGGCCAGGGCAGAGGTGCGTCCTATACGGGCGCCGAGTGCCACGACTGGGCAGGTCACCGCGTCGGGTCGGGCTACGCCGCCCAGGGGAACATCCTCGTCTCAGCGGACACGGTCGACGCGCTCGCCGAGACGTTCGAGGCAACGACCGGGAAGCCGCTGGTCGAGCGCCTGCTCGACTGCCTCGACGCGGCGCAGGCGGCGGGCGGCGACCGCCGCGGGCAGCAGTCGGCCGCGCTCCTCGTCGTCGGCCCCGAGCAGGGGTACGCCGGGCTCTCCGACGTCTTCGTCGATCTCCGCGTCGACGACCACGAGCGGCCGCTCGACGAGTTGAGGCGGCTCTTCGGCATCCACCAGACGCTGTTCGGCAAGACGCCCCGCTCGGAGTGGATCGAGGTCGACGACGGGCTGCGAAAGGAGATCGCCGAACGCCTCGCAGCTCTCGGCTACGAGAAGCTCGAGGAGTGGGCCGGCGTCGAGAACCTCGAAGAGCGCGTGGACGGGGAGGACGCGATCGACCCGTGCGTGCTGGCTGCGCTTCGCCGCAAGTCCGGACCGTGAAGATCCTCGCGACTCGCCGGTATCCCGGGCCTGCGTTCGACGAGCTCGGCGACGTCGTGGTTCGGCCCCTCGCCGAGCTCGACGGGCCCCAGCCGAACATCGAGGGCCTGGTCGTCGCGAACGAGCCGGTTCCTCTCGACGTGTTCCCCAGCCTCAGGATCGTGGCCAACTTCGGCGTCGGCTACGACCGGGTCGGGGCCGAGGCCTTCCTCGCGCGTGGGATCCTGCTGACGAACACGCCGGGCGTCCTCGACACCGCCACCGCCGAGCTCGCGTTCGCGCTCATCCTCGCGACGCGACGGCAGGTGGTCGAGGGGGACCGGCTGGTTCGCTCCGGCGGCTGGGTGGGCTCGTGGTCCGAAGGCCGACTCGCCGAGGAGGTGGCGGGCTCGACGCTCGGCATCGTCGGTCTCGGGCGGATCGGGAGCGCCGTCGCCAAGCGGGCGCGTGGATTCGACCTACGAGTCCTCTACACGCGGCGCCGCCGGGTCGGCAACGACCTCGCCGAGTTCCGGGACCTCGACGCGCTCCTCGCGGAGGCGGACATCGTCACGCTCCACGTTCCACTGACCCCTGAGACCCGCGGCCTGATCGATGCGAGGCGGCTCGCACGGCTTCGCGACGACGCGTGTCTCGTCAACACCGCGCGTGGGGAGATCGTGGACGAGAAAGCCCTGGTGGCCGAGCTCGTGTCGGGTCGCCTGCGAGCGGGGCTCGACGTCTTCTCCGACGAGCCCCGCGTTCCGGCCGAGCTCCTCGCGCTCCCGAACGTCGTCCTCACGCCGCATCTCGGAAGCGCCACGCGACAGGCGCGGGAGGCGATGACGCGGCTCGTCGTCGACAACCTGCTGTCCGTCGAGCGCGGCGAGCCGCCGCTGACGCCGGTTCGGCTCTAACCTCCCGGGAGCCGCCGGCCGTCCGCGAGCCAGCGAAGCGCAGGCACGGGATCGTGCTCGGGCGCCGCGACGACGAGGATGGCGCCCGGCTCGGCGCCGGCCAGGGCGGAGACCAGCATCTCGAGACCGACTGCGAGCGAGAACGCCTTGTGCGCGTGTGCTCCGCCGAAGGGCACGAGCTCCTCCGGCGCCGCGTCTCCGACGAGCACCTGGCCGTGCGTGACCGAGCCCATGGAGACGTCCGCGACCAGCGGTCGCCCGTCGCTCGAGGGGATCCCGATCGCAAGTGGGTTGGTGCCGGTCAGAGGTGGCCCGCCGTCCGGATGCGGCAGGCGCCGAGGCGAGGTCGATGTCAGCGCGGCGACCAAGCCGCCCTCGGCGAGCCGGCGGACCCAGTAGCCGAGCACGCCCGTCGGGAAGCACCGCTCGGCCACCACGACGCGCGCCCGCGCGGGTGGGCTCGCGAGCGTCGCACGCACGATCTCCTCGAGGACGAGGTAGCCGAGGGCGCCACGACCGCTCCAGCGCTCGAACCCCTCTTGCCGAAAAAGCCGCTCCGGGCGGCCGAGCGGGTCGAAGTCGACGGTCGCGAGCCAGTTCGCACGCGAGAATCCGTGCCCTGTCTTGCCCCGCCGCTCGGCGTCCTCGAAGTGCGCGAGGAGCACGTCGACGGCGTCCTCCTCCAGCCCGAGCGCCGATAGCCGGGTCCGGGCCTCCGCGCTCGACACGAGGCCTAGAGAACGGTCAGCGGCTTGCGGATCGTCCCCGCGCGCGACGCGGCGACGGACTCGGCGAGCGCGAGAATCGCGGCCGCCGCCTCGGAATCGGGTGCGACCTCGAGCACCGGCGTCCCGTCGTCCGCCGACTCGCGCAGAGCGGGATCGAGCGGGATGCGCGCGAGGAGCGTCGTGCCGATCTCGTCCGCGAGCGCCTGCCCGCCACCCGAGCCGAAGAGCTCCTGCCCGGTGCCGGCGAGGTAGGACATGTTCTCGACCGCGCCCACGATCCGCATCCCGGTCTTGACCGCCATCTGCGCGGCCCGCACGGCGACCAGCTGCGCGGCGGGCTGCGGCGTCGTCACGACGAGCGCCTCCGCGCGCGGGAGGAGCTGGCCGAGCGACATCGCGACGTCACCCGTCCCGGGCGGCATGTCGACGAGCAGCGTGTCGAGCTCGCCCCAGTGGACGTCTGAGAGGAACTGCTCGAGCGCCTTGTGGAGCATCGGGCCGCGCCACATGACGGGGGCGTTCTCGTCGAGGAAGAACCCGATCGACATCAGCTTGAGATCGCCTCGAACCGGCGGGACGATCATGTCGTCCACCGCGATCGGCTTCTGGTGGATCCCGAGCATGTGCGGGATCGAGTGGCCGTAGACGTCGCCGTCGAGGACGCCGACCTGCTCGCCGAGCATGGAGAGGGCGTACGCGAGGTTGGCGGTGAGGGTCGACTTCCCGACGCCCCCCTTCCCGGACGCGACCGCGAGCACCCGCGTCCCGGCAGAGACCGAGATGCTCCGTTCGGGGCGGCCGCCGCGGAGACGGGTGACGAGCGCGGCTTTCTCGTCCGGAGTCATCACGTCGAAGCCGAGACGAACCGCCGTCACACCCTCCACGGCACCGACGAAGCGGCTCACCTGCTCCTCGAACGAGTGTCGGAGCGGACACCCGGCCACGGTGAGCGCAATCGTGACCGAGACGACGCCGTCGTCCTCGACCAGGACGTCGCGAACCATCTCGAGCTCGGTGACGGGCCGCTTGAGCTCGGGGTCGATGACCTGCTCGAGGGACTTCAGGATCGCGTCCCGGTCCGGCCTCATGAGCGCGAGGGTACCTGCGGGGACTTCCGCAGCGCGGCGCCGAGCCCCGACACGAGCTCCCGCGACCCCGCAGCCGCCACCCTCGAGCGCGGAACGAGATCGAGCGGCGCGTCGAGAAAGGACCCGTTGTCGATCAGCTCGATCGCGAGACCGCACTCACGCACGAGCAGCTGCGCGGCCGCGATGTCGACCGACCGCGCCTCCTTCAGCGAGCAGACGGCGTCGACACGTCCTGCCGCGAGGTGGCAGAGCGAGAGCGCGAGGGAGCCCATCACGCGAACCCGGTCGGCGACGCCCACCACCCCCGCGATCCGCTCCGCGATCGCAGGCGTCGTCGTCCCCTCGAGCGAGAGGATCTCGATCCTGTCCTTGGGCCGACTCCCGCCGAGCCGTTCGCCGCCAAGGAACGCACCCTCTCCCCGCTGCGCGGTCCACTCCTCTCCCGAGCCGAAGTCGTAGACGTACCCGAAGCCGACGTCCGCCATCGTCGAGCCATCCGCGACGGCGAGCGAGAACGAGAAGAACGGGATCCCGCGCTTCGCGTTGACGGAACCGTCGATCGGGTCGACCACGACGCGCACCGTTCCCCCCGCGCCGAAGGCTCGCTCGCCGAGCTCCTCCGACACGAGGACGAGATCCTCCCCGAGCGCGGAGAGGCGCGCGACGACCGCGTCCTCCGCGGCCTGGTCGACCGCCGTCGTGTCGTCCCCTCCTTGACCGCGCTGCAGGACCGGCTCTCGCTCGGCTCGAGTCGGAAGCTCGTCGAGCACCTCCCGGATGTCCGCGACGCACAGGCGGCACGTGTCGAGCCAGCGAGTCACGGCTCCACCGGGTGGAAGAGGAGGCCGGACAGCGGCTTCGGGAAGAAGTAGGTGCTCTTCGGGGGCATCCGCCCGCCTCTTCGAGCCACCGCGAACACGTCCTCGACGAGTGGGGCGCGGAGGAGGAACGCGGCGCTCGCCTCACCGTGGTCGACGGCCTCGACGGCGTCGCCGGTGTGTGGCGTGTAGACGATCCCCTCGAGCCCGTAGCGGTCGACGAGCTCCACGTCGAGCTCGCCCCCGTGCCCGCGGAGGAGCGCGACCCGGCCCGGCCGATACAGGACCGCAACCGACCGGTCGCGGGGCTCCTCCGCCAGCTGAGCGAGCGCGTCGTCGAGGCCCGCGCAGACCTCGCCCTCGACGAGCCCGGCGAGGTCCGGTCGACCCGAGAAGACCCGGTGGGTCGGAAACACGTGCAGCCCGGGATCGTCGGTCGCCACGAGGAGCGCCATGATCCGCGCGCCTCCGTCGACCTCCGAGCCGAGCTCGACGGCGCTCTCGTAGCGGTGATGACCGTCTGCGATGAGCAGACCGGACGCCGAGAGCGAGTCGACGTCGACCTCGGGGTCCCGCCAGAGCCGCGAGCCGTCGGCCTGGAGGTCCGGCGCGCTCTTCGGCACCTCGATCTCGAGCCGGTCGTCGAGGAGGAGAAGGATCGGCTCGGGCTGGGCACGTGTCGCCCGGAGCAAGCTGAGGCGCTCCTCCCGAACTCTAGGGTCGGTTCTCTCGTGCGGGAGGACGCTCCCGGTGTCGTAAGTCTCCGCCCCGAGCGAGACGACGATGCCGCGACGCTCGCGCGCGACGCCGTCGGGCCCCAGGTACCCCTCGACGAGGAGCCACGTGCTCGCGTCGACGTCCCGCTCGAGGATTCCGTCCGAGAGCCACTCCGCATACAGGCGGCCGGCCTCGTCGGCCGACTCCGGCAGAGTCAAGTGGACGACGTTGTACGGGCTCCGGGTGTAGAGCCGCTCACGCTCGTCCGCGTCGACGGCGTCGTACGGTGGTGCGACGAGGTCGGCCAGTGCACCGGCCGCGCCGGCGTAACGGACGGCGCGGAACGGCTGCAGGTCGGCCATCGCGGCGAGCGTACCAACGCCCTCGAGCCCTAGACTCCGGAGCCGTGGCCAGCATCGCCGAGCTCGCCGAGGACCGGACCGTAGAGGGCGTGTTCGCGGTCACGAAGAAGGAGCGGCGGCGAACGCGAGCCGGTGCGTCCTATCTCGCACTCGAGCTCGCCGACGCGAGCGGGCGCATCGACGCACGAGTCTGGAGCGACGTCGAGATCCTCGACCAGCGCTTCGGCGAGGGCGACGCCGTCAAGGTGCTGGGCCGCGTCGAACGCTTCGGCGGGAAGCTCCAGGTCCAGGTGCGCGCGGTCGAGTCGGTGGACGCCGACCCGGCCGAGCTCACGCCGTCGCTTCGCAGAGACGCGGACGAGCTCGATGGGTTCCTCGAGTTCCTCGCCGCCGAGATCGCCCACCCCGGCCTCGCCGCCGTCGTGGACTCGTTCCTGCGCGACGCGGAGACACGCGCCTCGCTGCGCGCGCTGCCCGCGGCCGGCAACGACGGCCATCACGGCTACGCGGGCGGGCTGCTCGAGCACACCGTCGGCGTGGCGACGCTCTGTCGAGAGACCGCTCAGCTCCACCCGCGCCTGCGCGCCGATCTCCTCCTCGCAGCCGCGCTCCTCCACGACGTGGGCCGGATTCGCGAGCTCGGACGCGGGCCTGCATTCCGCCAGACGGAGGAGGGACGCCTTCTCGGGCACGTCCATCTCGGCCTCCGGATGATCGAGGAGCGTGCTCGCGATCTCGATCCGGCCGTTCTCGCCGAGCTCCTCCACGCCGTCGCGAGCCACCACGATCGCCCCGCTGCGCGAACAGCCGAGGCGGCCGTCCTC